>PHBC01000006.1:183951-271594 GCA_002840505.1 Deltaproteobacteria bacterium HGW-Deltaproteobacteria-2
CATAGTCATCATCATTGCCCCACTTAGGCGCATTCTTGACGAAATCAAGACGCATCTCCTCATGGCCCTGCCAATCGTCGGTGATCGCCTGCTTAAGCTGGGCCATGGTGTATTTCTTTTCTTCGAAAACCAGCTTCTTGATTGCTGCCAAACTATCGGCGTTTTCTACCCAGGTAAATGCTGTTATCCAGGAATTACCACGGCTGATCGACGGATCGTTCACATCCAGTCCGCCTTCAACCGAACGCTCGGAGATGGCCGACAGGAAAGGCCGTGGGGTAAACTTGGAAGCTAGTGATCTGGCCCGGTTCACCGGACGAACCAGGGTACTGAAGATGGTCTTCATCTGGAGAATCCATGCATCGTATACCTGCTCGAAATCGGTGAAAGTTGCCGCATCAGGCGTTTCAGCTCCGATCTGCATGTTGACCACCGGGTCGAAACCGCTGGTAAAGACGTACTCGATGATCTTGGCACAGTTCGCCGTGGCGTTGGCCATGCGCATGGACTGGAAACCATGATTGGTCGTGGGACACGGCGACATGCAGGCCTGATGCACCCAGGTGCGGGCCTCCTCGATGGGGTGTCCGTGCCAATGCATGGAATTAGCAATCAGGATAGGATCATTACGCATTGAAGGATAACCGAGCCCTTGGCGGATGCATTCAAAACATTCGCGCAGGACTTCTTCCTTGACTTTAGGATGCCAACGGAAACTGAAGGTCGGGTTGGCAACCCTGACCAGACGTGCTGCCTGAAGCAACGCAATTGTCATATCGTTGCAGGCGTCGCTGCCGTCTTTATTGACACCACCCAGGGTCCAGACCCAGGTTCCTTCTATACCCTGCAATCCTTCCCGGATCATTTTCACCTTGTACTGAGAAATCTCGGCGGCTCTGATCAGAAACTCGCCGACCAGATCCATGGCCTCTTCCTTGGTGAGGCTCTTGTCGATGTTGACGTCTTTGTCGTAATACGGACCATGGTAGTAGTCCGGTCTGGCGGGCCAGGCGCCTTCAATTGCTTCGCTCCGGCTGAACAGTTGAATGAAGATGTCGTACTGGAGCGATTCCTGGAGGGTACGGGGCGTCTTGGCCGGTACTCGTTCGCAGCAGTTGGCGATCTGCAAGAGCTCTTCTTTGCGCTTATTATCGGTCTCATAGTTTTCCGCAATGATCCTGGCCAGGCGTGCAAAGCGCTGACCATGGCGAATACCAGCTTCAAGGGTTATCTTCATGGCTTCCCACATGTTCATCTTGTCATACAGATCGCCCATTTCCGAGTTGGCGCCGGGTTTGTGGACATTGGCGTCCGCCTTGTCGATTTGGCGGTCAAGTTCGGCAATGATGTCTTCAAATGCCCGCTTGCCGGTCATGATGTATTCGTAATCCTTGCCGGAATAACCACCCCTGGCGACCGGGGCACCCCACCCTATCGTGCCGGAGACGACCTTCATCACGTCGGCCAGGTCCATGTAGGGCAGGATCTTGTCCAGATCAGATTTTCCGGACCAGTAAGTAACCACCTCATTGATTATCTTTAGACTCGCATCAATGGGCTCCGGAATAGCCGTAGAGTCATTGACAACCTCTGAATTCAGCATTGAGGCTATGGTTGGATTCCAACCGATCGTATTGGGCAGGCTGCCCACGTAGCCTACGAGCTGGGCCTTGTCGGTGATAAAGATCGTCTTGTTATCCAGGTAATGAGCAAAAATCTTGGCCTGTTTAACGACAAACGGATCGGGTGAAAACTCCAGCTCGCGCGCCTTTGCGGTATCCAACTGGGCCTCCTCCAAATCGACATGCAAGCCAGCCGGATAAAGTCCACCTATTGCACCTTTTTTCCATATGGCCTTTCTGAGGTAGTCCAATCTCTTCGATCTTTTCTTCTCGGCGGCCCACCACCATTCTTGTTTTTTTTCCAGTTCTTGAATACTAGCGTTTTTTGCTGGTTCTGCCATAAGATCTCCTCCCCTTATATTGTTGTTTGACTTTTTAGCTGACGTCCATCTTCTTTTAGTCGGTACCTGGTCTGTCGTTACCGCTTCTCAAACGAAGAACACGAACTTGCATCCTTATCCGCAACTACGGGATTTGCTTTGTAGTAGGCCTGCCTTGGATCAACCACTCTTGCAACACAATCTCCATTTTTAGGTTCTCCCTTTACGGGAAAGAATTTCTTACACTCCTTGCATAACGGCATCAATGTCACCTCCTTGTTTTTTTCTTTGCATTATTTAAACTATTTACTTCCTTTTTATGCTTGCATATTCCACTTCGTTATAATCTTCAAACATGAACGGGAGGTCCATCAAGGTCATTTCCGGACATGTCATTACCAGTCCATTTCCGGTTAATCCACCTCCCTGCAACTGCTCATTGCGCATTTTGGCCAGGATATCCTGGCCATCCCCTATCGTACCACCATAATACCAGTCTATGTTGACCTGGCCATTTGTTACCTTTAATATGCCATGATTAACTATTTCTTTGATTAGGTCAGCCCAACCGACGCCATCTTGAGCCAGTGTACCCATCTTGAAAAGATACAATGTTTTGCCATCTTTAGTTTGTTTAATGTTCTTCGCTCCCCACACTGTTTGAGATAAGGACACAGACCCAATCAAAAACAAGACGAATCCCATGCAAAGAAACTCTGCAACTTTTTTACATTTCATAAAAGTCACCTTCTGAAATATTTTTGACAAAAGAAGCGATAGCTTCTACCTCATGTCAAAAAAAACAAGCTGCCTTTAAGAACCTATGTAACTGATTTTCTTTCCCATTGTTCATTTCAGCTTTGTACCGAGCTTTTATTTGGACAGTTTGGTCTGGGCGTTTAATAGGATTGGAATATATATCTATAGTCGACAATCTTACTTTACTACAGAATAAATATAAATTGTCAAGAATTTTATTAAACAAAAATTGGTGAAAAAGAGAACTTCGCTGGTGTGCATATTGTTATTGCTCTTGGATATTATTTAGGATAAATGTAACAAATATTTTCTAATCGTAGGAGGTAGAGCGTTGGCTATTGAATTTAAGGCGTCAAAGGGGCTGACTGAACAGATAGCCGAGTACCTTGGATCTCGCATCATTCACATGGAACTCAAGCCGGGCGAGCGCCTCTTCGAGGCGAAACTGGCATCGGAAATGGGTGTGAGCAGGGCGCCCGTACGAGAGGCGTTACGCATGATGGAAATGAGTGGTCTTGTAGAGTTCGTGCCCAGACGCGGTGTCAGAGTGAGTGAATTATCGGAGAAAACGGTTCTCGCAATCACTGACGTGCTCAAGGAAGTCCTCGGTCTGGTTGCACTAAGGGGTGTCGAAAATGGAACTATGGAAGATTACGAGATACTCAGGACTATAGGAGAATCCTTGTCAGAGTATGCGGAGATTGAAGACATCTCCGGATACCTTAATGCCACCATGCAATTTGCCCATTCAGCCTGCCGGGCCACCAAGAATTTATTGTTGGAGAGGGTTGTTCTCTTTCTTTGGCCTTTAGTCAGCCGACTTCAATATATCTCACGCATATCCCAGAGGAATGGGTTGAAGAAGAATGTAGAATACTTCGAGCGTGCCTTGAATTATTATAGGAAAGGAAAATCGGATATGGCTGCCAAAGTCATACATGACCTTTTGGAAAATGAGGAAAAAAATGTAATTAAGTATTTACGTGAGAAAGGTTACGCAAAATAAGATGTTGTGTATGTAATTTAACAGTCATGATCATCGAGAATATCTCGGAAATATGACTATCTAGGTCATTGATCTTCCATGACTTCCCCGGGTACCTTCAAAAATTTCATTCGAGGCGGTATTTTGGAGCGAGCTCCTTAAATATCGGTTCTTTCGCCAAATTACGCATATTAATCAATGTATAAAACGGAACGTCCTCGCAGATAAGATTTACAATCTTCTTAGGAACATATTTTACTTCGGGATTGAAATAATTCCGGTAGATCACCCGCGTCTTATCAGTACCAAGCTTTTCAAGAATCCACGTATTGTTAGAATCCGTAACGCGAACGAGTTTACCATTAACGGGAACAGAAGCATCCGTAACCACTCTGCTGGTAACCACCATGTTTCCCTTTTCGCGATCAAATTTAGCACATGTTTCATAGAGGAGGTCTCTATTTCCAATAGGCCAGGGCGCAGTAAAAGCAAAATAATGCACCTGACAACCTTTTTCCCATGGCCGGACAAGAAAACTTTCATAACAGGTATGCATTAATTTTTTGTGCAGAGGAGCATACGATATAATGGCATAGATAATATCAATAGAGGCGGGAATTGTGATGATTCCTTTACATTCATTAATGTTCGAATTTTTATATGGCCGGACGTATACCTCTATGTCATCGGCGTTTTTCACCAGTTTCCATTCGTCTTCCGCATATAGATTTTGAGAAATACAAACACTGATCAAGGTTAGTAAAAAGAAAATATGTATCCATTTGGGAGTTCCTGAAATACACGGTTTCGATTCCGCGGCGAGTCTCTCTTTTACCAGACTTTCATGTGCCATATTGTCTCCTCCTGAATATTTTCTTGATAGTTTACAAATTTCTTTATTCTCTCCCGCCAGCAAATAATATCTTGCATGCTAACTATATTGATAAAAATTTTTACTTCCCTGAATCCTTCAGCATCCGTTCGAAAAGCAATCTTTCCTCTGGTTTAAAAATGGAAAGCACTTCGCGATGCGTGGCCTCAATGTCGTTGAGCAGTGCGTCCCTGGCACTGACTGCCTTCTTAGTTAAATAGATTTTTGTAATTCGTCGGTCTTCATCGTGAGTATCTTTTGCAATCCATCCGCCATCCACCATCCGCTCCAGGACTCCGGACAGGGTTGCACTATCCAACACCAGTTGATTCCCTATCTCTCCGATTGAAAGCCCATCATTTTGATACAAGGCATTGAGGACAAGGGCCTGTGTGGGCGTCAAACCATGGCGCAAAAACATGGGCTTGAATTTGCTATAAACCCGCTGGTTGGCTTTTGCGATAACGAATATAATAGTATCTTCATAAAGCAATAGGCATTACTCCTTTAGTTCGTATACGAAATAATTAATATTTATTCACCTGTCAAGATAAAAAATGCTCGGTTCAAAACAACAACCCCTTAAATCCAGCGCGCACAATTAGACGTCATTGATGCATATAATGCCATAGTCAAAAGATGCTAAGCCGCTGAATGCATTGCTCTGTCAACTTCATAGAAGATATTGTTTCTGGAAAACATTTCCTGCCATCCCCGAGGAGAACCACCGAAGAATTTATAATCATCATAATGATCAGCAACGATATCCCATACGATACGGCCGTTTTTATGCTGCATGCTGGGGAAAACGGGACAGTTTGTGACCAGTAAACTTATTTCAGAATAGGGGAATAAATTTTCCAGTAAGTCGTATAGTCGCACAAATGTATTTTTGTCCATCGGAGTTGCATCTTTTTCCAGATGCGGAATGTTACCATCACGATTTCTTATAAATAAAACTCTCTTGTTTTTGGGATCGTTAAAGAATCTTTCAATAAGCATGTCGTATTTCTGCTTAAGTAAAGGAATTTGCTGCTCTATATTGTTGTCAATAATTTTGTCATCCTCTGTCTTTTTAAAGTCATGATGGTACAACAAATTATAGTAAGTATCCCTGACTGTGAGCAGATCGGAAGATACTTCCAGATGGTTTATATTAAACAGATCGTGGAACCTGCTCTCCAATAACTTCCACAGCGCCTGAAAGGGTGTTATCCACCAGTCAAGCGGATAAGCATACTCGATGCCAAAGTTGGCTCGAATATTCCACGTTAACTCACAGTTACAGCCGAGGCTTATTATTCTATCAAATTTGTTAACTTTAATTTGGGATTCAAATAGATTTGAAAGGGGCTGCATAATCCACCTATAATCAGGTTTCAAAATATTGTAATCGGCACTATACCTTAAATTGATAAAAACTGCCGGGATCAATATAAGAAATGTCAATTTGCATGTCAAGGCAATCCGTTACCTTCGGAGACTATCTTTTTGACAGGTGCAACGTAAAAATCAGCTAAAGTGTAGCAGTAACCGCAAAATGATTCGCAAAGGCGAAAGTTAACAATGTAACAGCGTTCCCTTGTCTTTTTCAGCTTCCCCTATAGATTATTTTTGATTCGATGCACGATCGAATTATATCATACACCTCAGGTGCCACCATATCCGATAATGACTTTGCTGCCATCAACTATGACAGGTACCTTACGAACACCACCTGTGATATTAAGCATTTCCTGCAATCTTAGAATGTCAGACTCAACATCCACGTATTTTGTTTTTTCTCCGAAGGCCGACAGGGCCTTGTCAGTGAATGGTCAACCAGACTTTCCGTATATAATAATTTCTTTATCCATAGTGAGTCCCTCCTTATTCAATATTGGCATTTTTGCTTTATAGACGTAAAGGATGTCAAAAAGGATACATTTTATTCTTTTATAAATATGGTGGACTATGGGTTGAAGAAATTAATTATTTAGCGTGTTAGATATAGATTAATTACTTGGGGGTGCAAACTAACTCGTTTCTTTGATCATGATAAAGAGAACACTCTGTCGTGATATTTTTTCTTAATCTTGTTCGAGCGCGGTGAAGCCTTGTTTTTACGGCATCAAGGGTAATATCCAGAATCTCTGCAATCTCACGGTTTTTCATCCCCTCAAATTCACGGAGAAGCAACACAACACGTTCGTTTTCCGGCATTCGCTTAATGATGCGGTGTATGCAGGTATTCATTTCACGCCTCATAAGACCACTCTCAGCGTCAAGATGCTTTTCCTTTCCAAAAATATCACAATCACAGCTGTCTTCAATTGTATCCAGGGATATTATTGTTTGGCGTGACGAGGCTGAACGTCTATTATCTAATGCAACATTGGTGGCGATGCGATAAATCCAAGTAGCAAGACTTGATTCTTCTCTAAAACTTGATAAGTTACGGTTTATCTTTTCAAACACTACCTGTGTCAAATCCTCTGCATCGCTCTTGCCAACCATACCGAAAAGATAATGGAAAACTCGATCTCGAAATTCGTCGTGAATTTGTTGAAAATCAAAAGATGCCATTGTTATTAATACCTATGCCAAATCATAGCAACGCCATTCGGATCATAAAAGATAAATATCTAATCATTCTTAATGATTAGGAGCAGACATTTTCATAACATTAAATTATATTATCTAGAAATTTATTTTAGCGTTGACTTCACGTGCAAAGTCTCGGTAGTAGGCAGTTGTCAGAATTGAAGATTACCAATTTGAAAGATGCAACGTATGACATCGGCATAGCGATTTCGCTTATATAATTCTTTGGGATGCTATTGATGCATCCTCCAACCACCGCCTGCGTAAAATAATTGACCGGGTCAGCAACAGCTAATTAGTTATCTACATTAAATGGTTTTATCGAAGTTTTCAATGGATTATCATGTACATTAACAATTTCTTTTTCCATGCCCCGGTTGTAAGACTTTGTAAAAAAATGTACAAGATTAAATTTTATGGAATTGGTTTTTAAATTAAGCCAGCCTTCTTTAAAATCAGATCCGATGCCCGGAAGTTCTCCTTTAATATTTTCGTGTTTATCGACAGCACTTGCATTGTCATTATAGTACAGATTAACCTTTACAGGACTTGCCGCTGGCGATATACATCGAGACCAGAACGCTAATTTTTCATTTGTAAGAACACTCCATTTCCACGGCGATAGATTAAGGGATTTATCTGAGTCATCCATTTTGCCGTCAATAACCTGTCCTGCCAAATTTGTAGACGAATAAAATTTCCATCCTGCGCAGTTTCTAAAGTCATCGATAACAGTAGCGTGAAACGCGGACGGCTTAATCGGGAATTTAGCTGCGAAAGGAAATTCAGCATAGGTATAATAATAAATAGTATCCTGTTCCGTTGAGACAACAGGGATACCCAATACCGTAATTGTGTTTTTTGTATGAACAATCACGCGTACCGGTCCGTCAATATAACCGTATTCTTTGACTTTAATATCATCTTCGGTAGGATTTAACGTGACTCCCATGGATGTCATTGAAATCCTGACTTTCACCCTGTCTATTATATTTGTACCGTTGCCGCCAAGTCCTTTCCCAAAAGCATAATTAGAAGCTGCTACCGGATGGTTTTTATCAAATGCTGCAATGTAATTTGCTGCTGTTATTTTAAGATTGCCGGCATCATAATCTACGTAATCTACAGTTGATTTCTGAGTTGCTGATCTGTACAAAACCAAATATACCCATACTTTGTCCGATGTTTCGGGGTCTGTCAATTCTATCTCAGCGCAAGATATGGCATCTCTGAACTTATAATTTTTAATTTTATCGCCGGCATCTTTTACCATAAAAACAAGCTCATCGTCTTTATCAAAATTGTTATTAGAGCTTTTAGATATATCCTTTCCCGATGTCAGTACATAATTCCCGTTAATTATCTTGTCTATTTGAAACGGGATCATATTAAGCTTGTCCTCTTTATATGAATATAAATTATAATTATTTATTGGATTGCCTAGAATGAATTTGCAATCTTTACCCTTAATGATCACAGGATCAATAGTGCGATTTGGGGTTTCCACGGGATTACTTAAAGCAACGCCTTGAACGAAAATAATCATAATGATTACGGATAAAATAACAGATTTTTTTATCATAATTTCACCTCATGCTTCTTTTAGTAAATTAACTTTAAATCGTAGAGATTATTTTTCGATCTTTTCAGCTTCTTCAACTGGTCTTGCCGAATTCTTTAAATCTTTCTGTACCGGAGCGGTGACCTTATTGGATACAATTTATAGCGTTTCCGTTTGTACGTCAATTATTATTTAGTAAATTGAAATATTGCATGAATTGGGAAAACAGTTAAACAACATTACCGGAAGTAATCCACATTTATTGACTCAAAGAAAGAAGGGTTGTTCTTAATGTTCTTATGTTGTTAGAAGAGGTGAGATTCGTTTCCCCGCTCGTTGGGTTAAAAACACAAATGTATCTGATTGTGTCTGATCCAAAATGCAAAAAAGGAATTAGCTATATCAGCTAACCCCTTGTAATTATTTGGTAGCGGGGAGAGGATTCGAACCTCTGACCTTTGGGTTATGAGCCCAACGAGCTACCGGACTGCTCCACCCCGCGATCCAATTTTTGTCAAGGAGTTATTTTGATAAAGACTTTCAAAATTACACTTACTTGTAATGACTCGAAGTATATTGGACAGAAAGTCACTATTTAGTTATGTAACCCATAAAGCGGTAAATAAGTTTCGCCGCCATGAAATCCGGAGCAACAATGCCGGGAATAGGCGCCAGTTCTACCACGTCAAAGCCACGAATCTTACAGGAACTTGAAACTAACTTGAGCAGGCGTAAAACGTCCCTCCAATAAAGACCACCCGGCTCGGGAGTGCCCGTTGAAGGCATTATGGAAGGATCAAAAACATCCAAATCAATAGTGACAAATACATCACCGCTCAGGTCTTTGCAAACTGTTGTGTGCCAGTCTTTCTTTTCTAAAGCGAAATCGGCACTATAGGATTTAACTTTGCTTTGCGGTAAAAAAGCAGCTTCTTCTTTGCTCATGCTTCTGATGCCCACTTGGATCAGCGGGCAAATTTCGGAAATTCTTCTGGCAACGGAAGCATGGTTATAAGGACTTTCCTGATAGCTTTCGCGCAAGTCGGCGTGAGCGTCCAATTGCAGTACTTTTAGTTTGGGATATTTTTCTTTAAGTGCCTGTACAGCTCCGAAACTGATGCTGTGTTCTCCCCCTAGCATTACCGGTATTTTATTAAGAGCGGCAACTTTGGCAATTTTTTTGCGCACAGCATTGATCATATTTTTTGGTCCGCGCGAATCAATGTCAACAGGCAGGGTCGTATGAATGCCGGCCAAATAGGTTTCCTTCTCTAATTCTTCATCATAGAGTTCCATATTGGTTGAAGCTTCGATAATAGCTGCCGGTCCCCGGCGACTTCCCGGCTGGTATGTGGAAGTCAGATCATACCCAACGGGAACGACGACAAATAAAGCATCGCGCAGTGAATGCGCCGGATAAATTCCTCCAAAGTTCATAAGTTCATCCTCACTAATGGTTAAATTCAGTATATCTTTAAATCAAGGCCGGTAGTACCTTAGAAAAAAGTTACCGTCCTCATAGTATAAGAAAGAGTAATAATTTATCCAATCGCCCAGTGTAACAAAAGTCTTTTTCTTTTCCGCTATAGTATAATTGTTTAAACTTGGCACATGACAATGTCCCAGAATAACTGCGTCATAGTTTTCCTGAAATTTAGCTAAAGCAAAAGAAGCCATTTTTTTTACCAGTGCGTCGCCGTCTTCCACAGTCAGTTCTTTACTGGTAGAGGAAGCAAGTCCGGCCAGAGTCCAACTGATGTTAGCCGGGATTATACGCTGAATGTTATAGAAAGTACGGCTGCGCAAAGCCTTGCGGAATAAAAGATATCTGATATTGTCTCCATCCGTTGTGTCACCGTGTGCGATAAGAACATTCAAATTATCCAGTTTGGCATTGATCATTTCTTCGAATACTTCCATTCCCAGAACATCGCTGAAATATTCTCCCATAAAGAAATCATGATTACCTTCACTTAAGTGAATATTGATTCCCGCTTCCTTTAGTTCGATTAATTTATTGATCGCCGGCTTAAACTCCGGATTGATTTTCTCCTTCCGACAGAACCAGAAATCAAATAAATCGCCGGCAATATAAAGATCGTTAATGCTTTTTGGTGATGAGTCCGTTACGTTATGATTAATTTGGGACGTGATATTCCCTTTCTTAACAGCATCGAAGAAATCCATCAGTTTCTTATATCTGTCATCGCTGTATTTTCGTAAATGAGCATCGGAAATGAAAATGGCTTTCATGCTTTAGTCCCGTTAATTTGATTCAAATGTGTTTTAGCAGATACCTTTCGTGAGGTCAATAAACACCTGCTGCATCCATAAAAATAATGATATATTAACAAAATCGCAGATGCCTGAAGAATCATTTTGCTAAGAAACGTTTTCAATTCATTCTTGTTTTGTCTGTGTTTTTTTGCTAGCTTTGATAAAAATTATCCGGTTTAGAAAAATTAATATTCATAATTTAAATAAAGGCAAATAAATGACAAAAAAACAAAAAGTAATTAAACAGGCAATAGATGTATTAAAAATAGAAGCACAGAGCATTTTGCAGTTGATCGATAAAATCGACAACAATTTTTCCCGTGCTGTAGATTTAATTTCCAAATCCAAGGGCAGAGTTATCATTACGGGCATTGGAAAATCAGGCTTAATTGGACGAAAAATCGTTGCCACGTTAACGAGCACGGGAACACCGGCGCTTTTCTTACATCCTGTTGAAGGCATCCACGGCGATTTGGGTATAGTCACCAAGGAGGACATATTGCTGGCCATTTCCAACAGCGGTGAAACCGGCGAACTTATACCCATCATAAAATCCGTTCGTCATATCGGGGCGCCTATAATAGCTTTTACGGGCGGTCTATCTTCAACTCTGGCACAGGCTAGTGATATTGTCATTGACGTTTCCGTGGAAAAAGAAGCCTGTCCCTTCGGTCTTGCTCCCACTTCCAGTTCTACTGCCACATTGGCAATTGGCGACGCTCTGGCTATTGTTCTTATTGATGAGAAGCAATTTAAGGAAAAAGATTTCTATAAATTTCATCCCGGAGGAAATCTTGGTACCAGGTTAAAAGAAACCGTAAAAGATGCCATGATTGCCGGAAAACAAATTCCCAAAGTGCTTGCGGGAACTTCCGTTACAAAAGCAGTACAGGAAATTAACAGTAAAAATGTCGGATTTGTTTTAATTACCGATAATAAAGATAAACTTCTGGGGATTTTTACTGACGGCGATGTACGTCGCATGATCAGCAAAGGAATATCTTTTGAAGGAAAAATTATTAATGAGGTTATGACTAAAAATCCTCAGACAATAGATGAAAATATTTCCCTGGCTCAGACATTGGAACTAATGCAGAAAAAAGAAATAACCTCCTTTGCCGTGGTTAATGAGAAAAAAGAATTGAAAGGATATATCCACCTGCATGATATTTTAGGACGGGGCGGATCGGTTAATATTTCGTTGAATCAATAATTGCCGGGGGAAATAATAATGGCCCTTTATGAATTTGACGGCAAAAGACCGCAGGTGCCGATCGATTCTTTTGTTCACCCGCATGCCGTTTTAATCGGCGATGTAAAAGTAGGCCATGAATGCCTGATTGCTCCCGGTGTCTCCATCCGGGCGGATTTTGGACCGGTTGTTATCGGCAATCGTTCCAACGTTCAGGATAATTCCGTTATTCATGTCTATCCCGATTCCAGGGTGATCATTGAAGAAGATGTCACTATTGCTCACGGTACTATTCTTCATGATGTTATCATTAAATCAAGATGTGTAATCGGCATAGGCGCTATTTTGCTCTTTAACTCTGTTTGCGAAGAAGATGTTTTTGTGTCTGTTGGTTCAATTGTACCCAGGGGCATGCATATCCCTGCCGGTAAGATAGTCGCCGGCAACCCGGCAAAAATCACTCACGATGTTACTGATGAACAAAAAATGATGGCGAAAGCCGGCATCGACTATTATTGTGATATCTGCAAAAAATATATCGCTACGATGAAAGCAGTTATTTGATTCACCTGCAATAAACTTTACAAGCTTAACACCTTGTGATATTAAATAAAAGTGTTGAAAAACCATTAAGGAGAAGTAACATGTCCGGCCATTCCAAATGGAGCACAATAAAAAGAAAAAAAGGCGCGATAGACGCCAAGCGCGGCAAGATATTTACCAAGATTATTAAGGAAATAACCCTGGCAGCACGGCTGGGCGGCGGAGATATTGAAGGAAATTCCCGGCTCAGGCAGGCGGTTGCGCTCGCCAAAGAAGAAAATATGCCCAAGGATAATATTGATAGGGCGATTAAAAAAGGTACCGGTGGCGAACAGGGCGCGGCTGCTTTTGAAGAAATAACCTATGAGGGTTACGGTCCCGGCGGCGCGGCAGTTATTGTGGAAATTATGACCGATAACAAAAACAGGACTGTGGCGGAAATCAGACATATCTTCTCCAAACACGGAGGCAATCTCGGTGAGAACGGTTGTGTGTCATGGATATTCGCGAAAAAGGGAAGTATAGTTATTGATAAAAAAGTTATTGATGAAGATGCTCTGATGGAACTGGCTCTGGAAGCCGGAGCGGAAGATGTGCAAAGTGAAGATAGTGAATATGAAGTAATTACCGATCCCGCTTCCTTTGAAGTTGTAAAAAAGGCGCTTGATGCCAAGGGGATAAAGCATCTGGAAGCCCGGATCAGCATGATTCCGTCCAATACCGTCAAATTGGGAGCGAACAAAGCGGAGCAAATGCTCAAGATGATGGAAAAACTGGAAGATAATGACGACGTGCAGAATGTCTACGCTAATTTCGATATAGATGAAGATGTCATGGAGAAGTTAAGTTAAAGAATATCAAAGCTTTCATGTTTTATTATGTCGAAGAACCTTTGAAAAACCGCTCTAGTTGTCATTTCGAGGAGTCTGCCTTGGCGGACGATGAGAAATCTTTACTTTAAGTTATAAAATTTCTCCCTATGGTCGAGATGACAAATGATAATTTTCAATGGTTTAATGAATGTCACGTGTAAGATATTTTTTGCGGAATTAAAAAATTGCGAATCTTAGGAATTGATCCAGGCAGTCATGTTACCGGTTACGGCATCATTGAAAAGAAGGGGAATTATTTGCAGCATGTTCTTCATGGCGAAATCAAGCCGAAAAAAGATTCGCCTTTATCCGCAACGTTAATTGTTGTTTATCAGCAGCTTTCCGCAGTAATTTCTCAGACCACGCCTCAGGCTATTGCACTGGAAAATATTTTTTACGGAAAAAATGTCCGCAGCTTGATTAAACAGGCTCAGGTCAGAGGTGTTGTAATTTTTGCCGGCGCCGATAAAGGGCTGGATGTCTTTGAATACTCACCGTTGGAAATTAAAAAGGCCGTGGTGGGTTACGGAAGGGCGGAAAAACGACAAGTTCAGGTCATGGTCAAAGCCATTTTAAAACTGCCCGAGCTTCCTCCGGCGGACGCTGCGGATGCGCTGGCAACCGCGATATGCCATGCTAACTTCTCAAAGGAAATACCAATCTGATGATTGCCTTAATCAGCGGTAAAATCGTTTATAAAGGTATCGCTCACGTGATTGTTGATGTCCAGGGCGTCGGCTATCGTATTTTTATTCCGCTGACAACTTTTTATGAATTGCCGGAAGCAGGACAACCAATAACTCTGCATATTCATACCAATGTCAAACAGGACGCCATAAACCTGTTTGGTTTTCACACTATTCAGGAAAGAGATCTTTTTCAATTGATGATTTCGGTGAGCGGCATTGGGCCTAAAGTTGCCATGAATATCCTTTCCGGTATTTCCGCGCTGGAATTGTTGAGTGCCATATCCGGCGGGCATGTCGAAAAACTGATTAAGGTTCCGGGAGTGGGCAAAAAAATGGCCGAGCGTCTGATTCTGGAATTAAAAGAAAAAGTTCTCAAGAAAATGATGCTGGAGAAAGAACCCGAGGCTGGTCTTCAGAATCGCATTGATGAAATTATAACAGAAGATGTTCTTTCCGCTTTGGTGAATTTAGGTTATAAAAACAATGTCGCTAAAGACGCTTTAGATAGGGCTATCCGTTCATCCGAAGAAAAATTGGAAATGGATAAGCTCTTGAAAAAGACTTTAAAATTTCTTGCCGGTTAATTTGAACGAATAAGGTATGCGATATGGATAAACCTGTAAAAAATGTTTTAATCAGTCCTTCCTGCGCCGATGAAGAAAGTGACTTTGAAGTTACTTTACGTCCGGCGAAATTAAAAGATTATGTCGGTCAGGAAAAAGTAAAAAGCAATCTGGCTATCTTTGTTGAAGCAGCAAAAAAACGCCGCGAGGCCCTTGATCATGTACTTCTATACGGTCCTCCCGGGTTGGGAAAAACTACGCTGGCTTATATTATTGCCAGGGAAATGGGCGTTGATATCAAGGTTACTTCCGGGCCGGTTATAGAGAGGCCGGGAGATTTGGCAGCAATTTTAACGAATATGCAAGAGCATGAAGTTCTCTTCATCGATGAAATTCACAGGCTTTCCCATGTGGTGGAAGAAATTTTGTATCCGGCCATGGAGGATTTTCATATTGATATTTTAATCGGGCAGGGACCATCCGCCAGATCAATGAAACTGGACATTCCCAAATTTACGCTGGTGGGAGCGACAACCCGCGCCGGATCGCTTACTTCTCCCTTGCGTGACCGTTTCGGCATGCACTTTCGTCTGGAGTTTTACTCGCCGCAGGAACTTGCTATTATTCTGAAGAGATCTGCATCCATTCTGGGAGTCAAACTTGCCGCCGCAGGGGCGGAGGAACTCGCCGCACGCGCACGTGGCACGCCGCGTATTGCCAACCGTCTACTCAAACGCGTACGCGATTACGCCGAGGTGAAAAGCGATGGGACCATTGATGGGAAAATAGCCCGGGAAGCGCTGGATGCTTTTGAAGTTGATCAAAAAGGATTTGATCAGATGGACAGAAAACTACTACTGACGCTGATTGAAAAATTCAACGGCGGACCGGTCGGAGTGGATAGTCTTGCCGCGGCCATTGGCGAAGAAAGAGTGACCATTGAAGATGTCTATGAACCGTATCTGATTCAGGAAGGTTATTTGCAAAGAACGGCTCGCGGTAGAATCGCTTCCGCCAGAGCGTACGAACACTTTGGGTTGAAGGCCACTGGACAGGGAGAAATATTTTAACATAGGACAAAAATAACACCGGTTAAATTTTATAATATGAAAATGTTAATGCACATCTGTTGCGGGCCTTGCACCATCTATCCCCTGAAAGAGTTAAGAACTCATGGGCATCAAATCACCGGGGTTTTTTACAATCCCAATATTCATCCTTATCAGGAATATCAGAGACGCCGCCAGACTCTTATGGATTATTCTGATAAAACATTTTTAAATATTGTCTGGCCGGAAGGATATCCGTTGGAAGAATTTTTACGGGCAGTTGCTAATCTAAAAGAAAATGAAAGATGTGCTTTCTGTCTGAGAGATCGTCTGGCCTATACTGCAGAAATGGCAATTCAGGAAAAATACGATGGTTTTACGACCACATTACTTTACAGCAAATATCAAAAGCATGATATGATTAAGGAAATCGGGAAAACCTTGGGCCAGCAACTGGGAATATTCTTTTATTATCAGGATTTTCGTACTGGATGGGCCGAAGGTGTAAAAATATCCAAAGAGTTGGATATGTACCGCCAGCCTTATTGCGGTTGCATTTACAGCGAAAAGCAGAGATACTGCAAATAATTTTATATACTTATATATCTAGAATATCAACTGTGGCGATTATGCCACACCAAGACAGAAAACAACCAATTTTATCGATTCGTATTTCAATAAAAACATAATTATTACAACATGATATATTTTATGACGAATATTGCAGAATATGGTATGCTAATTGCTGTTATTTGAAGTATCAATTTTTTATTTTGGGAAAAATTATGAATTTGCAGCGTACACTTAAAAAAGAAATAAATTGTTCCAGCATAGGTTTGCATACCGGCCGTAAAATCAACATGAAGATAAAACCGGCACAGGCTGATACAGGTATAGTTTTTATCCGTAAGGATTTGCCCGAAGCAATGCCGATTCTAGCCCGCTATGATAATGTTTGCGATACGACGCTGGCCACAACATTAGGTTCCAACGGGGTAACGGTTTCTACAGTGGAACATCTTTTATCGGCGTTCAGCGGGATGGGTGTTGATAACGCTGTTGTAGAACTTGATTCTTTTGAGGTACCTGTTATGGACGGCAGCGCGCTTCCTTTTGTGAATATGCTCAAGGAGGTCGGCACGCACGTTCAAAAGAAAAATAAAAAACTGTTGATTATTAAGAAACCCGTATCTGTAAATAACGGCGATGGCAGCGCCATGTTTATGCCTGCGGATGAATTTAAAATAACTTATGAAATAGATTTCAAACACCCTGTTATCGGTAAACAATCATTAGACATGACTTTCTCGGATGAAATATATGAAAAAGATATTTGTGCTGCTCAGACTTTCGGTTTTCTGAAAGATCTGGAGTTTCTGCAGGCAAAAGGTCTGGCGCTGGGTGGATCGCTGAAAAATGCAATTGTTCTCGATGAGAAAAAAATTATCAATAAAGAAGGACAACGAATCGAGAATGTTTTTGTAAAACATAAAATTCTTGATGCGATCGGAGATTTGTTTTTGTTGGGAATGCCGATAATCGGGCATTTTATAGCTTACAAATCCGGCCATCGTTTAAATAATCTTTTGCTTAGAGAGTTAATGGCTAAAAAAGATTGTTGGGAAATTGTTAATTCTATCAATAAAGAAGAAGTACATAAGCTTAATTTTCTCAAAAAAATTCCTTCCTTTAAAATTCTCGACGCCATTCGGGCTTAAACCAAATAAATCTTGATTTTTATCGATAGGTTGCCTAAGATTACAACTTAAAATTTTAAGGCTGGTTTCTTTCATGCCGTACCCCTTTTAAATTTTAATACGAGTACTGCGTGATTTTACTTGTTTTAAATTTTGGATAAACAGGCGTTTTATGAATAATATAAAAAATAAAAGATTGTTTTTGATTTTCTTGTTTCTCGTTTTTGTTTTTATGGCGCTGCCAATGAGGGTGCAGGCTATCGAACCGAAAATTACGGATATTTTGGTTACAAACAATAGAGAAAGCGTTCTTTTATATGCGCGCCTGGTCAACGGTTTTAAACCCGAAATGGAAATGGCGATTTTAGCCGGAATCCCCGCAGTCTTTACTCTGCAACTGGAAGTTTATCAGGAAAGGTCTATTGCATGGGATAAAAAAATAACAGGTTATGAAATTAAACGCACTATGAAATATGACAATCTCAAAAAGACATTTAGTATTTACACCAATGGCAACCAGCAGCCTGTTATTTTCTCTGATTTTGAAAGTGCGCAAAAGGCAATGACGGATTTTAATGGAATAATTGCTGTTCCTCTGTCTTCGCTTACAAAGGGGAAAAATTATTATATGCTGATTAAAGTTAAAATGGATAAGGTTCGCCTGCCTTTGCGCATGGAGTATGTATTTTTCTTCGTTTCTTTCTGGGATTTTGAAACGGCATGGAATCGACAGAATTTTTCCTATTAGCGGGTGAATTCATTTTTGGTGTACGGGAGTGGCCTTGATTAGCCGATGAAAATAAAACAAAAAAAAAGCAATATCGATGAAAAGGAATTAAAAAAACGACGCCGTGAACGGATTGTCATGGTAGCTGTGGGCATTTTAGCAATTACTTTTACGCTGCTTGCCAGTCAATTTTTCAACAAAAATGATTTGCCTCTATCAACAAACATTTTCGTCTATGGTCTTACCAGCCTTAATGCTATTCTTATAATTCTCCTGCTTTTTCTGATTATCAGGAATGTCGTCAAACTATTTTATGAGCACCGCCGTGGAATTATCGGTTCCAGACTAAGAACAAAACTGGTGGCTACTTTTGTCGGGTTATCACTTATTCCGACAATTTTACTTTTTTTGTTTGCCGTCAATTTTCTTTCATACAGCATGGAGTTCTGGTTCAATATTAAAATTGGTGATGCCTTAAACCGGTCATTGGAAGTGGCCCAGGTTTATTACCAGCAAATGGGAGAACAAGCCAAGTTCAATGCCCGCCAAATCAGCGCCGATATTACCAGAAACCATCTATATGAAAGCGAAAGGATTGAGTACCTGAAAAGTTTCATCGGTCAACGCCAAAAGAATTATAAGGTAGGCATGGTTGAAACTTATTTTGATTTTCAAAAAGAAAGAACGGTTTTTGCTGATGCCGAACATCCGGAACTTGTTCCGGTGACTCTTGACCCGAAAATGATAGAAGATATTTATTCCGGTAAAGAAGCTTCTACAATTCAACCTACCAATATCGGAGATGCAGTTGTCGGTATCGTTCCGGTTTTTTCTTCTGCGCTGCCTTCGGAAGTAATCGGCCGTGTCTCGGTAAATTACATTGTTCCTAAGGGCTTTGTGGATAAACTTAGAAGCATAGCCGACGCTTCTGAACAGTATGGCAAGATTAAACTTTTGAAAAATCCGATTAAATCAAATTACATTATTACGCTGTCCATAGTGACTCTGGTTATCATATTTTTAGCGACATGGTTTGGATTGACTCTAGCCAAGGGAATCACTGATCCTATTCAAGATCTTGTTTTGGCTACTAATAGAATTACACAGGGAGATTTGGATAGTCGTATTAATATTGAAGCGGACGATGAGATTGGACTTTTGGTAAAATCATTTAACCAGATGACCGTGGATTTAAAGAAAAGCAAGAACAGCGTGGAAGAAGCGAATATAAATCTGGAGCAGCGGCGAAAATATATGGAAACAGTTTTGCGAAATGTTTCCGCCGGGGTTATTTCCGTGGATAAAGCCGGAATGATCACTACTATAAATCGTGCTGCGGAGAATATGTTTGATATTAAAGCGGAGAAGGTTCTTTTTCAAAATTATCGCGATTTAATGATGCCGGAACACCTTTCTCTGGTTGACGAATTTCTGCAGGAAATGAAAGAGAACAACGAGAGCGTATTGGAAAAACAGTTGGAAGTTATGCTTAAAGAGAAAGCCATTACTGTTCTTCTGACTATTACAACAATTCATGATGAGGAAGGTAATGACTCCGGTATCGTTATAGTTTTTGAAGATTTGACTCAACTTCAAAAAGCAGAACGTGCTGCTGCCTGGCGTGAAGTAGCACGTCGCATGGCGCACGAAATCAAAAATCCGCTGACTCCGGTTCAGCTTTCCGCACAAAGATTGCAGAAAAAATATGGAGATAAATTAGGAGAAGAAGGTTCCGTATTTAAAGAGTGCACTCAGACAATTATTGATCAAGTGGAAGTGCTGAAAAATCTGGTCAATGAATTTTCCCGTTACGCGCGAATGCCGGTGACTTCTTTGTCTCCGAACGACTTGAATGCCGTGGTTGCCGAAGCCGTTTTACTTTTTCAGGATGCGCACAAAGATATCGTTTTTGAATTTAAACCCTCAGAGGGACTTCCGAAATTTGATTTAGACGCAGAGCAAATCAACAGAGTAATGATCAATTTGCTGGATAACGCCGTCGCGGCGATCGATAAGAAAAGTGGTCATATAGATATTACCGTAACCTATGATGAACAACACCGTAAAGCCACGGTGACGGTGGCAGACGATGGCAGAGGAGTTCCTGCAAGTTATAAAAGAAAAGTATTTGAGCCGTATTTTTCGACAAAAAAAGCGGGAAGCGGTCTTGGTCTGGCGATTGTAAGCTCAATTATTTCCGATCATCGTGGTCAGGTTAGCGTCGCTGATAATAAACCCACGGGAACGATTGTTTCTTTTCAGTTGCCGGTTTAGTGAGCCAAGCTGAAAGCGAATGGAATGAAGCTTGAAGCGTAAAACGAACTATCCCAGGAGCGAAGCGACGCGGGATTAGAGGTATGCCGGAGAGTATGAACCGCAAATCTTGCTTTGGGATTCATACCCGTGATATAAAAATAATTAATTGGCGGAAAAGTTGACATGAACGAGACAATTCTTGTAGTTGATGATGAAGAAAGCATTTGCCACTCTTTGAAGGCAATCCTGGCAGACGAGGGCTATCAGGTTCTGGTCGCAGGCAGCGGTGAAGAAGCTATTAAGATTGTTGAAGAAGAAATGCCCCAGCTTATTTTACTCGATATCTGGCTGCCGGGCATGGATGGTCTGGAAACTCTCAAGTCCATTAAGAAAATAAATCCTCAAATGCTGGTAATTGTAATGTCCGGTCATGGCACAATCGAAACAGCAGTAAAGGCCACGAAGCTTGGCGCATTCGATTTTATCGAAAAACCTTTGTCGCTGGATAAAATTATAATTCTGGTAAACAACGCCATAAATTTAATTCGTCTGCAGGAAGAAAACGTTTTATTGAAAGAGAAAGTTTCACACCAGTATGAACTTACCGGCACAAGCCCGGCGATAACTGAACTTAAAGAGATGATCAGCATTGTCGCTCCGACGAACGCCTGGATTTTAATTATGGGAGAAAACGGTACGGGTAAAGAGTTGGTGGCGCGGTCGATTCATCATTTAAGTTTGAGATCACACAAAGATATCGTTGAGGTCAACTGTGCGGCAATACCGGAAGAGCTTATAGAAAGTGAATTGTTCGGTCACGAAAAAGGAGCTTTTACCGGAGCTACAGAGAAAAAGCGCGGCAAATTCGATCTTGCCCATGAAGGCACAATATTTCTTGATGAAGTTGCCGATATGAGCCTGAAAGCGCAGGCAAAAATTCTGCGTATTTTGCAGGAAAAAAAGTTTGAAAGAGTCGGCGGTAATAAATTAATCGACATGGATGTGCGGGTTTTAGCTGCGACAAATAAAGACCTGGAAGAGGAAATGAAAGCGGGGCGTTTCCGCCAGGATCTTTATTATCGTTTGCATGTAATTCCTCTTGTTGTTCCACCCCTGCGTGAAAGAAAGGAAGACATTAACCCTCTGGTAGAACGTTTTATTCTTGACTTTACCACCAAAGAAGGTCTGGAACCGAAGACATTGACAGATGAAGCGATGGCTCTGCTGATGAAGCACGATTGGCCGGGGAATGTGCGGGAGTTGAAAAATATCATTGAAAGAATGATCATTCTGACTCCTGATGATGAAATAACGACCAAGGATATTCCACCTTTAAATATTAAAGAGGAAAGTGAGGCGGCTTTCGGCTCTCAGTCTGTAGCCGGAGATTCGTTGAAAGATGCGAAGATGGATTTCGAAAGGCAGTTTATTTTAAAGAAGCTGGAAGAGAACGAAGGAAATATTTCTAAGACCGCTGAAGCGATTGGTCTGGAACGCAGTAATCTGCACAAAAAATTAAAAGCTCTGAAAATTGCAGTGAAAGACCAGCCTTAACTTTTTGTTATTTTATTTAGCTGGTTTTTCATATCGGGTATTGAAAATTTATTGAAAGGAAGAAATGCTACGCCGAGCACAACTACAATTATCATAGATAAGAAATGGTAAACAAGAGCAAAAGAAAGCGCTTCAGCTTTAGCCAAACCAAAAAGACTTAAAGCCAGAACACAGGCAAAATGCCAATTGCCAATATAACCGGGGGCTGTGGGAATGGCTATGCCCACGATGAGAATAATCATTAAAACAAACGAAGCCATTATCGGCAGACCAAAGCCGAAAGACTCCAGCAACATATAAATTGCCAGAACATCCACAAGCCAGATTAAAGCCGAAAGAAAAAACAAATATAAAAACAGTTTAATATTAGTGATGATTTGAAAGCCGTCAATAAAATGATGTATAAGTTCGTCAATTTTATGCGCTAATTTTCCGGGAAGTTTACTTAATATCCCATTGATTAACTTTAATGCTGCTTCTCTGCGCAGTATCAGAAAGATGATAAAACAAAACATCACTAACGCGAGCAGAAAAAAGATAATGCTTGATTTAATCATCCATGGCGGCAGGTCTGTAAAAAAAAGAATAATTATAGCAATTGCCAATACTGTGAAACTATCAAATACTCTTTCCACAAGAATGGTCCCCAGTGCGGAAGACATTTTTATGGAACTTCTTTTGGAGATTAAATAAGGTCTGGCCAATTCGCCAATTCGCGCTGGAATTGATGCTATTGCCAGAAAACCTACCGAAGTAACTGAGAAAAGAGATAATTGATCTATTTTCTCCATCGGCTGTAACATAACACCCCAGCGGTAAGATCGCAGCCATTGCATCAGCATTACAAGGATAATGAAAGAAATAACATAGCTGAACTGTATTCTTTGCAGATCACGGAAAACATCCTGAAGATTAATGCCTCTTATAGATAAGTAAACCAGGAAGACGCTGATCAGTATACCTAGGATAACTTTTTTATTCATTTAAATTTACCCGGCCATATTACGGCGATTTTATTTTTTAGCCAGGTAATCGGCAATTTTATCATGCAGAAGCTGGGACGATAGCTTATTGCCGAGTAAGCCCACGCGAATGGCTACTGTGGTTAGATTCTTTGATTTATATTTAATATCGAATTTAACTTTTTCATCATTTATTAATGTATTGATTGCTCCCCGGGCAATTTCTTTTTCAGGAACAACTTCGATGCCTTTCATATCGGCTACAGTTTTTTCACAGGCTGTCCATACTTCATCGAATGAAAAACTATAATCAGTTTTCAACTCACCGTTAATATAATAATAAGTTCCTGCCGTACCCGCTCCGGCAGCAGCTCCTCCGATAAGTAATGGTACGCAACCGGAAAAAATACAAAGAGCGAACAAGGATAAAATCAAGAACAAAAAATTATTTCTTTTCATGTTTTTTCCTCCGGTAAATTTATTGCAATATTTAAAGCACAAGTTGTAGGGTATTGCAATCGCTAATATCCGACAGTCTCTTAAATCAATGGACTGCCTTATTGAGTTTTTCAAATTCGATTAAAAGTTCTTCCTGCTTTTTACTGAGTACTGTGGGAATTTGCACGAAAATTTCAATAATCTGATCTCCGCGTCCGTAACCCCTCAGATGAGAAATTCCTTTGCCTTTGAGTCTGAAAGTCTGTCCGTTTTGCGTACCTTTGGGAATTTTGAACTTTTCTTGTCCTTGAAGTGTAGGAACTTCAATCGTTGCGCCCAATGTAGCATGAACAAATGAAACAGGAATGCGGCAAATAATATCGTCACCTGATCGGGCAAAAAAATCATGCTCTTCAACATGTAAAAATACATACAAATCACCATCAGGTCCGCCGCGGTCTCCGGCTTCTCCCTCTCCACGCAGACGCAGACGCGATCCTGTTTCCACACCGGCGGGAATTTTCAATTGCACGGTTTTAGATATATGTTCCTTGCCTCTGCCGCGGCAATTATCGCACGGTTTGGAGATAACTTTGCCGTGTCCATTGCAATGAGGACAGGTAGAACTGATGGTGAAAAAACCACTCGATTGGATTACCTGACCGCGACCCTTACAGGTGCGGCATATTTCGGGAGATGATCCCGGCGCAGCTCCGGTGCCCTGACATTTACGACAGGTTGCCAATTTCCCCACTTCAATTGTAGTGGTAAGTCCAAAGGCGGCATCAAGGAAAGAGATTTTCAGGTCATAGCGTAAATCAGCGCCGGCAGCAGCTCCGGAATGAGATTGCCCTCCCGTATTGCCGTATCCGAAAGCATCCTCGAAAATATTGCTGAAATGGGAAAAGATATCGTCGAAACCGCTGAATCCTCTAAAACCGGTATTGTTTAAGCCTTCATGCCCGTAATGGTCGTATATTTCTCTTTTTTGCGTGTCGCTTAATACTTCATAAGCTTCAGCCGCTTCTTTGAATTTTTCTTCCGCTTTTTTATTTCCCGGATTCCTGTCCGGATGACACTGCATTGCTATCGTGCGGTAGCTTTTTTTTATTTCTTCATCTGAAGCATTTCTATCCACGTTTAAAATTTCGTAATAATCTTTCTTCGTTGTCATGCGCTTTTTGAGTCAACCTCTTGTTGCATTATTTTATTGAGGGAATTAAGCATTTCCTCATTATTTGCTTTTTCCAGAGCGTGCCGGGCAAAGGAATATTTCTTCAGGCTTATGGCTTTCTGTCCGATATTTTCCCAGTCGGCAGGTTTTAGTTCCAGGTTAAGAGCTTTGGCCGCCTGCTGAAAAAGCATCACATCGCCGCGATCAAATGCGATATCCTTAATTTTTTGAAGGCCGCCTTTATCTTCTGCCTTTTGATAAAAATCAAGAGCGTCGGATAAAAAACCTTCTTCCAGCAAAGAGTTGCCATAATCCTGAAGTACTTTCTGATTAGCTTTATCCACATATAGTATTTTTTGTCTTAAACGATAATCAGGCAGTTTTTTAATACTCAAAATATGTCTCCTTACGGGGAATAGATATATCTGTTTGGATTTGGATATAATCTAATGATAATTTAGTTCAAGTCAATATATTGATAGATAGATCACTCCACAAGGCGCTTCAGCGCTTCTTCGTATTTTTTCTTTGTATTTTCTATAATTTCTGCAGGCAATTCTGGTGCGGGCGGCTTTTGATTCCACTTTATGGAAAGAAGATAGTCCCGCAAGAACTGTTTATCAAAACTTTTTTGTGGACGGCCTTCTTCATAATCATCGGCAGGCCAGAAACGTGAGGAATCGGGAGTCAGCAATTCATCAATCAGGATTAATTCCTTACCCATCAAGCCGAATTCCATTTTTGTATCGGCGATGATAATTCCAGCCTTCAGCGCTATTGCCGCTGCCCTTTCATAAATAGCGAGTGAAATCTTTATAACTCTGTCGGTTAATTCTGCCCCGATCAGATCCTCCATTTCTTTTTTGTTAATGGGCGAATCATGTTCGCCGGCCTCTGCTTTGGTGGTCGGAGTGAAAATGGGTTCAGGTAATTTGGATGATTCTTTTAAACCATCCGGGAGTCTAATACCGGAAACTGTATTATTGTGCTGATAATCTTTCCAGCCGGAACCACTTAAATACCCGCGCACAATACATTCAACCGGCAAAGGATTAGCCTTTTTAACTAACATGCTTCTGCCTTCAAGACCTTTGCTGTAAAGAGCACATTCTTCGGGAAACTCGGCAGGATCAGTGGAAACAATGTGATTGCCGATAATATCTTTCATTTTTTCGAACCAAAAGGCGGACATACGGTTTAGAATTATGCCTTTGCCGGGTACGGGATTGGGCATGATAACATCAAATGCCGAGATGCGGTCGGTGGTCACAATGAGCAAATAGTTTTTTACAGAATAAATATCGCGAACTTTTCCACGGCCAATCAGTTTCAGATTTTTAAATTCTGTTGTCTGTATGCTCTTATTCATAAAAATACACTCCTTTATTGAACGAATGGATTGCAGGTTTTTTCATGGCCAATAGTGGAAGTTGGCATACGGCCGTAATTATGTCCGGGCATTACTTTAGTGTCGTCAGGCAGACAAAAAAGTTTTTCCTTGATGGCTGTAAACATTGTCTGCCATGATCCGCCCGGCAAATCTGTTCTGCCTACAGCTTCAACGAATAACGTATCTCCGGTGAAAACATACCCGGGTGTATATAAACTGATTCCGCCGGGAGAGTGTCCCGGAGTATGGATAACTTTGAGCTCAACGTTGCCTACGGAAATTGTATCACCATCTTTAACCAGAATATCGGCCGGCGGAGAGGCCTTTGCTCCGAACATTCGCAGAATCATGGCCGGCGTGTGAGTCAGCATAATAGCGTCGTCTCCATGAACAATAATTTTGGCGCCGGTTTCTTTTTGCATTTCCGTGTTGCCGCTGATGTGGTCAACATGGCCGTGGGTATTGACTATGTAATTAATGCGTAAATTATTCTTCTTGGCTTCAGCAATAATTCCTTTAACGTCAGCCGCCGGATCAATAACCAGAGCGTCTCCGGTTATTTGGTCGCCGACCAGATAGGCAAAAACAGCCATCGTGCTTACCTGCATTTGTTTTACGAACATTATTTTGCTCCTCAAAAAAGTGCATCGCTAATAACATTTTTTTATTGGAAACGTCAACTGAAATCAATCGTATAAGTTATTAATAATATTCCATTTTAAATTATAGATAATATCGGGGCAGGTTGGTAGACTATGTTGTAATAGGAAAAAGCCTCATCAGTATCGTCATACCGGTCCCGCATACGCGGGATTTCACTCCGGTCCCAAACCCGGCGAATACCGGGGGTATCCAGAATTTAATAAATCATGGGCCCCGGCCTACGCCGGGGAGACGACTTTACAAGTATTTGAGTATAGCTCCAAAGAATCCGTCCATATTATGCTTGTGTGGATAGGTGTGAAAAAATCCGCAGCTGTCAATAAATTGCCGGTTAATTGAATCAGTCGGGTGGCATAAGGAAAAATTATGGTTTTGCTTTAAAAAAACGTCAACAATATTTTCGTTTTCTTCGGGCAACAGTGAACAGGTGCAATATATTAAGTACCCGCCTTTTTTTACTGCTACAGATGCGTTTTGCAGGATTAATTTTTGAGCGGCGGTAAAATTACGCAAATCTTTTTCTGTTGTACGCCATTTGATTTCCGGATTGCGACGCAATGTTCCTGTACCGGAGCATGGTGCATCCACCAAAACATAATCAAATTTCTCTTTTAGAGAACCATGAAGGCCGACATCCAAATTGCCTGTTTGCGTTTCAATTATATTTATTCCTAACCGTGCTGCTTCCAATTTTAATTCGGCAATTTTTCTCGGATTGCGATCAATCGCAACAATTCTTCCCTTGTTTTTAAGAATTGCGGCAAGTTGTGTGGTTTTGCCTCCCGATCCGGCGCAGACATCCAATATGGATTCAATGCTGTCAGGTTTAACCAGGTAAGAAATCAGTTGCGCCCCTTCATCCTGAATACGCAGAAGACCGGCCTCAAAGAAATCTGTTTTTTGAAGGGGATTGGTGGAAGCATTCAGGATAATGCCGTCAGGAGAATATTTAGTTGCCTCCGGTGTGAATCCGTCAGCGGTAAGTTTTTCTGTCAAATCTTCACGTGATATTTTTAATGTATTGACGCGGGCCGTCAGCGGCGGCAACTTGTTGTCGGTTGAACATAAAGAAATCGTTTCTTCCGGGCCGAATATTTTTATCCATCTTTTAACAAGCCAGAGAGGATGCGAATGAAAAGCGGCTATATACTCAGCTACATTTTT
This sequence comes from Deltaproteobacteria bacterium HGW-Deltaproteobacteria-2, assembly GCA_002840505.1. Lineage (NCBI taxonomy): Bacteria > Deltaproteobacteria > Deltaproteobacteria bacterium HGW-Deltaproteobacteria-2. The sequence continues at coordinate 211,863 of PHBC01000006.1, forward strand.
TTTCGCTGAAGGGAATGGTAAATTTTGGCCGCGGCGCAAATAGTTTCTTAAAACAGCATTAACCAATGCGCTTTTATCCGGCTTTAGTATTTTGGCAATTTTGACTGCTTCATTTACAACGGCAAAATCAGGCAGCCGGTCGCTGAATTTAAGCTGGTAAATGCCAAGGCGCAAAATATTTTTTACGCCTTCGTCTATCTTTTCAAAATCTCCGCGATAGAATTTTGCTAATATCCAGTCGAGGTGACCACGAAAGCGCAGTACTCCATATACCAGATGAGTAAGTAACCGTCCGTCCGGTGTTCCGGATAAAGAGTTCTTATCCAGACAATCATTGATAAGCGGACTGGCGAAATCCTGACCCGCGCTTACTTTATTTAAAATGTCGACGGCCTGATGGCGAACTGATATTTTCATGATTTAGAACGGATAACCACGAGGCTTGCATTCTCGGGATATTTGCCTTTGACCGTCAGATAAAAATTGCGAATTACGTTCATATCCTTTTCCATATCACCGGTGGGGTATATTAGAGGACCTGCTCCACCGGTTTTTCTTTCGTAATCGATAAATGCCAGCAAAATGGGAACATGGGCATTCAGAGCAATATAATAAAACCCTGATTTCCAGCAATCCATTTTATGACGGGTGCCTTCGGGAGCCAGGGCGAGAACAAACTTTTCGTTTTTCTCGAATTCGGATGACATGTGCTCAACGAAATGGGAGGACGATGACCTGTCGACCGGAATGGCTCCCGACCATTTCATCAGTAAAGAAAAAGGTCCGCGAAATAATTCTTTTTTGGCTACGTAACAAGCATCCAGTTTCAGGGCAAACGCCAGGAGAATTCCATGGAATAAATCCCAGTTGGATGTGTGCGGCGCGACAATAAGAATATATTTTGCTTTTTGGGGCAACTTTCCTGATGCTTTCCAACCGAGCATTTTTAAAAGAACCAGGGAAATACCACGGAAAAATGATTTTACAACGGGTGTATTAAAAATCGTATGATGCATAAATTCCCAGCCCCCCGATTGATGCAACAATTTTTATTTCATTGCAAAACACTTCCCTGCTTTAAATGATGGCCGCGCAGGAAGTCTGAAATCAGCATTCTCTTCTTTCCCGCCAATTGTAAATCTTTTAAAATCACGTAACCGTCCGCTGCCGCCACAGTCATTCCTGCTTCACCGGCAGAGCCGATGGTGCCCGGTGGTTGATTAATATTTTCCGGTCGTGCTTCGGCTGTAAAAATTTTCAGAGATTGTCCGTCCAGTGATGTGTGGGCAGTAGGCGAGGGACTTAGGGCGCGGATTAGATTTACAATATCCGAGGCTTTACTGTTCCAATTAATCTTTCCTGTTTCCTTTGTCAGGCGCGGCGCGAATGTTGCGCCGGAGGCGTCCTGCGGTTTTCTTGTTGCGGTTCCGTTTGTCATTTGCTCAATGGATTTTATAAGCATTGTCGCGCCCAGTTGCGCAAGACGGTCATGCAATTCACCGAACGTTTCGGTAGCGCCAAGTCCAGTTTCTTCCTGCAGAATAATATCGCCGGAATCCATTCCTTCATCCATCAGCATAATGGTTACACCGGTTTTTGTTTCTCCGCGGATAATCTGCCAGTTAAGCGGCGCCGCGCCACGGTATTTCGGCAGAAGGGAAGGGTGGATGTTCAGGCATTTCAGGGGCGGATAATCAATAATTGATTTGGGCAGAATCTGTCCGAAAGCTACCAACACGACCATATCCGGATTAAGTTTTCTAAAAATTTCCAGAAAAGATTCGTCTCTAACTTTTTGAGGCTGAAAAACAGGCAGGCCAAATTCCTGCGCCAGAAGTTTCACTGGCGGTGCGACTTCTTTTAAACCTCTGCCCTTGGGGCGGTCAGGTTGGGTAACAACACCGGCTATCGGATAATTCTGGTCGTGCAAAAGGCGCAAAGCGGGAAGTGCAAAATCAGGTGTGCCCATAAAAAGAATTCGAGGCTTGGCCATGGATAAATATCCTTTATTTTTTCTATGTAAAAACATATATGGAAATCTGAAAGAAGTGTCAAGGATTACAAATTATTGAGACGTCATACCGGCGGAAGCCGGTATCCAGACTTCGTCCCGGCGGAAGACGGGAACCAGTTATAAGAATACTGGATTCCGGATCTAGTCCGTAATGACAAGATAAGGTTAAAATTATTCTTAAGCGAACTAAAAATACCCTCTTAAAATTACCGCGGGACCTCCAGTTGTTTCTGGCGGCGACATTTATTTTCGGATTCTCTCAGAGCATTGTTGATTCTACGTTCAATAATTTTCTGAATGAGACATTCTTTATCAACAATCTTCAGCGCGGACTTTTGGAACTTCCCCGTGAATTGCCGGGTCTTTTGACAATCGTTGTTTCAGCGATTTTATTTTTTCTGTGTTCCCGAAGGCAGGCGGCACTGGCCAATATCCTGTGCGCTTTCGGGATACTTTTTATCGGATTATTTTCACCGAGCTTTTCGGTAATGCTGATTTGGCTTTTTATCTTCAGCATCGGCCAGCATTTATTTATTCCGCTGAATCAGAGCATTGGCATGGAACTGGCTGTTAAGGGAGAAACCGGCAAAAGGCTGGGGCAGTTCAGCGCTGTGGCCAATGTTGCCATGATTATCGGCAGCTTTGCTATTTTTATCGGATTTAAATTTCTTAATCTGAATTTTAAAATGTCATACATCGTGGCTTTTCTGGGATTTATAACCGTGGCTGTTTTAATATCCATGATGAAAAAAGACGAGCCGGTTTCCATGAGGATGAAATTTCAGCTGCGCCGGGAATACAAGCTTTATTACTGGTTAACCGTTTTGTACGGCACACGCAAGCAGTTATTTCTTACTTTTGCTCCCTGGGTACTGGTTACAGTCTTTAAGCAGAAGACGGAAATCCTGGCGACTCTTCTGACTATCGGCGGAGTTATCGGCATATTTTCCAAACCTATGCTGGGGAAAGCAATTGACAAACTGGGCGAAAGATTCATTCTTACCGCCGAAGCGGCAATTCTTGTTTTTGTCTGCATTGGTTATGGTTTTTCTAAAAGTATTTTTTCAGAAACGACAGCCATGTTTATAGTTTTTGCCTGTTACATTCTCGATCAAATGCTGATCGCTGTATCCATGGCGCGGGCGACTTACCTCCAGAAAATAGCGGTCAAGCCTGAAGATGTTACGCAGACTCTGACGATGGGAGTGAGCATTGATCACATCTTTTCTATTTTTCTTGCTGTCTTTGGTGGTTTTGTCTGGATTAAATGGGGATATCAGTATGTCTTTCTGCTCGGCGCGATCATTGCCGTGATTAATTTCTTCTCCGCACTGCAGATTGAAATAAAACCTCACAATTAGTGTCATTCCCGACCTGATCGGGAATCAAAGTGTCATACCGGCGAAGGCCGGTATCCAGACAAGAAATATTATCTTCGCCACTCATTAAAATCATTGACATATTAACAATAGTTATGCTTTTGTTAAACAGCGTTATAATAAAATATGGTGTCGGGCGAACGGAGCCGCGGCTCCGTTAGACCAAGGACAATAAATAAAAAAAGGAAATAGATTATGAAAAAAAATATTGCCTGTATTACTATTCTTATGGTTTTTTGTATTACAGCAGTCAGTTTAGGAGAGGACACCGATCAAAATCTGAGAGCTATGTGGAATACGATGACCTCTTATTTAAAGCAAGGTAATACCGAAAAAGCACTGAAACTAATACATCCCATGACCAGAAACAAATATGCAATTATGTTTCAAGCTATAAAGAATGAATTGCCTCAAATCATGTCTACGCAGATCGATTTTCAACTTGTTAGAATTTCGGATGATACAGCAGAATACACATTAAAAACAAAAGAAAACGGGAAATTATATGCTTACGAGGTAGAATTTGAAAAATGGCAAGATGGTAAATGGTATATAAAGGAATATTAACATATAGTGAAAGTATGTCTAACAAAGGCAATACGCCGATCGCCACGCTCCGGCTGATTTTTTCGTTATGAAGACAACACCACAAAAAATATCAAAAAGAATTAGAAGTTTTATTAATACACTAGGCGATATTGATGAGCCAGAATATTTACTTTTTACAAATTGTTCGAATAAATATCTTCCGCAACATTGTTTGTCTAATTGTGAAGCGGAATCACATTTTACTGATAGTCCTGTAGTCTTTGGTTGGGTTATTTGGGAAGACAAAAAGACAAGAAGTATGGTTGCAGAATTTCACGCAGTTATCAGGCGTAAAAATAAACTTGTAGATATTACACCAAGAGTTGATGGTGAAAGCAGGGTATTATTCGTACCAGACAAAGAGAGGGTTGCCTCTAGATTAAATGAGCGTCAATGGAATACATGGCAAAATCACAGCGCCAATATTCATACGAAGCCATGTGTAGTTATAAACTCACATAATGATAAATTATTTTAGTCATAACAAAGTCAATACAGCCGATCGCTACGCTCCGGCTGTGTTTTTCGTTATCTAAGAATGACTTGACATGTATGCATAGATGATGCATACTCAGGCATACTAATTGTATGAGGTGAAGCGATGAGAACAACTTTGAATATTGAAGATAATCTGATAAATAAAGCATCCAAAATGACTGGAATCAAGGAAAAAACCGCCCTCGTTAAACTTGGGCTTGAGGCGCTTATTGCCAGAGAAAGTGGTAAGAGGCTTGCAAGACTCGGTGGGACTCAAAAGCAGTTGAAAGCGATACCAAGAAGAAAAGGGGCATTATAAGAAATGGTTCTTGTGGATACATCGGTTTGGGTTTCCCATTTGAGGGATGGAAATGATGAACTTGCAAACCTGCTCAATGATGGAAGAGTATTGTGCCATCCAATAATTGTAGGTGAACTTGCCTGCGGGAATCTTAAGGACAGAGCAGTCATCCTTTCGTTTTTGCAATTGTTGCCGATGAGCATTGAAGCCGAACATGACGAAGTATTATCATTCATAGAGAATAACCGTTTAATGGGAAAAGGGATGGGCTATGCGGATGTCCATCTTATTACATCCGCTGTATTGACGGGTGTACCTATCTGGACACTGGATAAGAAACTGGCGCAAACTGCTGACAGCCTGCATAAAAATTATCTAAAAAATAGATGACAAAGTCCATACAGCCGATCGCTATGCTCCGGATGATTATTTCATTAGTATGAATAATCAATGAAGATAAAAGAAATACACGCTAAATCCATTCTTTCTTCGTCAAAGATTTATGATTATGTCATAAATCCATATGTGGGATGTCAGCACGCGTGTTCTTATTGCTATGCCAGATTTATGAAGAGATTTACCGGACATAAAGAACCATGGGGTGATTTTGTTGACATAAAAATCAACGCACCGGATTTGTTAAGCAAAGAAATCAAGAAGAAAAAAATGGGTACAGTTTGGGTGAGCGGTGTTTGCGACCCGTATCAGCCGCTGGAAGCAAGATATAAACTTACAAGACAATGTTTGGAAATACTCGTAAAGAATGACTGGCCGGTAGTTATTCAGACACGCTCGCCACTTGTTCTTCGGGATTTGGATATATTTAGAAAATCGAAAAATATCGAAGTCGGACTAACTATCACCACCGCCAATGACGAAATGAGAAAGATATTTGAACCTTATGCGCCGCCGATCCAGGAGCGGCTGAAAGCTATTGCAACATTGCATCAAAATGGCATCAGGACTTATGTAATGATTGCGCCGATTCTTCCTGAAGCCGAGAATCTCATCCCCATGTTGGCAGGGAAAGTTGACCACATCATTATTGACCGCATGAACTATTACCACGCTGATAAAATTTACGAAAAATATGGGTGGAAAGAGAAAAATACTTACGAATATTTCAAGACTGTTGGAAATAAGATAGAAAATGATTGCCGGAAATTGGGAATTGAGTGCAGATCGGCGTTTTCAAGAAAAAGAAAACACCAGCGTTCAAATAACGATGCAGATTTCTTTCGTTGACACTGCGTGTCCATTTACTTATACTCTCGACCAATAATACCGACTTGCATTCAAAAGATAACGAGGCGGCAATGTAAAGAATTTCCCGGAAGGAGAAACCAGTATGACTATTAATGTAAAAACCGAAGAGCATATTATGCTCATTGAAATTGACCGGCCTAAAAAATACAACGCCATGACGCGTGAAATGTATACGCAGATGGCGCGCGCTTATTACAAACTGGATCAGGACGACGATTTGCGTGTTGGAGTTGTTTATGCCAATGGCCCGCATTTTACTTCCGGACTGGAGTTAACCGACTGGTCGGATGCTTTCAGTAATGGAGTGGGTTTTCCTCTGGGCGGTAAAGACGAAATTGATCCTTTTTACATGATGGATGAGAAACGATGTCGAAAACCGATTATTTATGCGGTACAGGGATATTGCTTCACATGGGGTGTGGAAGTAATGCTCAACGCGGATATCCGCGTGGCGGCATCGGACACGCGTTTTGCCATGCTGGAAGTGCGCCGCGGATTTTTCCCGTGTGGAGGAGCAACTTTCAGATTGCCCCGAGATATGGGGTGGTCCAATGCGATGCGCTATCTTTTGACCGGGGATCAATGGACAGCAGACGATGCTTATCGTATGGGTTTGATACAGTATGTCACCGAACCGGGAAAACAACTGGAAAAAGCAATGGAACTGGCAAAGAAAGTGGCCAGCGCCGCTCCTCTGGGTGTGCGCAGTATTTTACAGAACAGTCGTCTGGCTGAAAAACAGGGCGAAGAAGCAGCAAAGAAAATTATTTATCAAACAGTGTCTGAAGTTATGAAAAGCGATGATATGAAAGAAGGCCTCCAATCTTTCATTGAAAGACGCACTGCGGTATTCAAAGGCAAATAAACCGTTTGTCCATTTTGACGGACGCGAATTATATCTTTTAGATTTAGTCGCAAAAAATACTTGAACAAAAGATAATACTGGTGTTTAAGTAAGCAATCTTTAATTTATTTTTAGGTGCCATGGCAAAAACAGTTTCATTAAATGAACTTAAAGAGCAGGAGCGGGAAGCCAGGCGTGATTTTATTATCAGCGCGGCGGAACGGGTCTTTGCGAAAAAAGCCTTTAACACGGTGACCATTCGGGATATCGCGAAAGAAGCCGGAATTTCTCACGCTCTCATCTATCGTTACTTTCCTGATCAGCAGTCGTTGTTTGTGGAAGCATGTATAAGACGCGGTGCCGAGATTGTGGAATTTGTCAATCAGTTAATCGATGACGATAGCAATATCAAGATCGAAAAAGTCATGGAGAGATTCATTCAGTTTCTGGCAGAGAATGATCAATATTTCAGGATGATGACGCATTTCGTGCTGGACGGCTCCCTGAATGCGGAAATGCTCCAACGCCTGAACACTGCCGAGAGAGTGTTGCTTGCTCAATTCGATAGAATTTTCGCAAAGACGAATGATGAAAAGAGTACCCGAATGCTTTCTCATGCTTTATTTGCTGCCATGAACGGGATTATCATAACTTTCCGGAGCTTCCCGGGAAGGAGCAGGGAAGAGGCTCTAAATCATATGCTGGCGTTGGGGAAAATCATTGCTGAAAAATTCAAACAATAATTTATCCGGTCAGAGAGATTTGCAAAACTATACTTCATGTCATTTCGAGGAGTCCCGATGTATCGGGACGACGAGAAACCTTTCTTTTATGTAAATATCTTTTAAGATTCCTTCCTTCGGTCTAAATGACAAGTTGATCATTATGCAAAGATTTCGCGGTCAGCATATCTATTAGGTTTTCGCGTGTGTCCGGCCTGCGTCAATACTTTCCAGCAAAGCCTCAATTCTCAGGAAAGCGCTCTCCTCGTTGTACTTTCTGACATCCGCGTGGTCCACGTCGATCATTATCGAGGGAATTCCCAGTTCTTCGGTTATCCACTTCTGGAGGTCCATCTGCATAACGGAATATACCTTGCAGCTTCTGTTGCTGGCAAACACAAATCCATCTATTGAGTAGTGTCGAGCCGCCCAGGACATCGCTTTGAACCGTAACTCCATCCCGTAGGGGCACACCGAAAAATTTTGTACACGGGCAAGCGACTCCAGAGGATCGCCGTCCTTGTATTCCTGGAGAAATTCATAGGAGCCCTCGATACTTCCCACACATGATGTATAGCTTGCCGCAACGATATTGGCGTCTAGATCGGACAATCTTGTCGACATCTTCCGCAGTTGGTGCCAGGGAGCTATGCTGTCCCATAAGAGGCGATACTTCTCGTTGGGCACAGGGAACTGACCGTTTTTAATTCTTTCTTCGGTTTCATCGGCGAGCATCCTGAAGTGCTCGACAACCTCCGGACGACCCCGTGAAGTCAAAAGAGGAGCCATCTGGACAAAGGAATCGAAAGCTGTTATTCCGGATGGCCGATGTACTGCACAATCTATGAAACGTTTGTAATGCCTTGCTGCCTCGCTGCTGTTTCGCAGAGCTTCCTTAACCCGGTCGATATTGAACTTTTGTCCGCTCAGCTCTTCGATGGTTCTAATCAGGTCTTTAAACTGTGCTACGATATACTTGAGGTCTGTTTCCTTCTGCATTTCATAGCAAAAAGGAACGTCGAGGATAAAATGAGGAACGCCCCATTCCCGATGATACACGTCAAACCACTTGACCAGGAGAGAACAATTGTTGTTATCCGAGACAAGAAGGTTTGGCCGTGGTAATCCGAAAGTCGGCGAATCTTTGCCGCCGCTCATGGCGGTTCCGATGTCGATCCTGGCGTAGGAGCAGATGTCCATCGAGTAGCCGCTGTGCTCTGCCTTTTCACACTGAAGCATGCCGACGCCTTTTGCTGCGCTAAGGGCTGCGTGGCTTTCCGGCACGGCAAACACGACATTGTCGAATCCTTTGAATAACTCGATCGGCACGATTATGGCTACCCAGACAACAAAGGCTCCCCCGCTGGCTTTGCCATGAAGGTTCATATAGTCATCGGTTAGGATCTGTGTAAGCCGCCTGCCTGATTCGGTCTTCATTAATCCCTTCATTTCATCCTTTTCTTCAGCCATATTTAACCATCCTAAATTATCAGCGTTCAATCTTAAAAGTTTCGGTTGGGGGCATTAACAGATATCTTAATCAACGTATCAATTCTGAAAATGCCTCGATTCTTGTCCGCAGGGCCTCCACATTTTCGTTGTCGTCCGTTGCTATCTCCAGTTGGAGAGTGACAATGTTTTTCTGCTCAAGTATTTTGGTGATAAAAGGCATTTCCAGATACTCATATTCGCAGAATTTTTCTCCGATAAAAATCAGGCCCCGGGCTCCTCGCTTTTCAATCAGTTCATTGAGCGCCTTGAGACGCTCATCCGATGAGTAAAGAAGGGTCGTGCAGGGGTAGTGATTGCGGTAAAAATCAGCGTAATAAGCGGCAGGATCACCGGTTTCCTGAGGAATGTAGCCATAGGATCGGGCTTGAGATGATATATCGTTGCCGGCTACTCTCATGCCGGCTTCTTCAATAATGGCGCACAGCGCATCCGGAGGAGGAAGAATACCTGAAACGATAATTTTCTTTCCGTCAGAACTGTTTTCCTTTGGATTTGACGTAGCATTTTTTATAGCATCATTCAATGCGGATAGATTATCTTCAGGTGTCATGAAATACCCGTCCCTCATATGGCGCGAGAAGTCAACATAAGACATCCTTCCTTCAGCAACCAGCATCTCCATTTCCAGAGATAATTTTCTTATTGCATTGTGTAATCTGACGCTGGCGAGGAAACGTTCTGAAGAAAACCGGACTCCGAAGGTACTCTCAATTTCTGCTATCAGTTTACGGATTCTATCGGCCAAATATCCTGTTGAATCGGTCTGGTTTGGAGACACCATGGGCACATGTAGCTTAAGCAAAGGCAGAGTCTTCCCCTTTTCCTTAAGACCGTGTTTGATAATTTCCGGCATATTGCGGAAAGTATCACAGGCATTGTACATCAGGAGACCGTCAAGAAGAGCTCCTTCTTCTGACAGGACAAACTCTGTAAGTCGCCTGGCCACAGAACAGGTAAAGCTCTGAAGATGGCGATCGCTTTCTTTGAGCGTGTGCACTCCATCTTTCATATCCCAAAGAATCACAGGCATCAGGCCGAAAGAATGGAGCAACTCCAGCGGTGGGTACAGGGGGAAACATCCCACAACTTTTGCGCCTTTTATTTTTGCCTGTCTAATGTTTTCAACCATATCAAACATAAATAATCCCCCGCATCGTAAAAATTTAATATAAGAGACTTATTATTTCAATTTTTATAAAAGTTCAAGGCGATGAATTATCATCTTTTTGCTGATTAATGAGCAGTTACTTGTTCTCCTTCTCCAATACACGCCACATATCGTCATCGTCATAGATCTTTTCTTCCTCGGCTGCGGCGTTCTCCGCGTCCAGTTCACTCTGACGATACCTTCCAATCTGCTTTAACAGTTCGTCATAGTAATCATGCTGAATCATGAGGTCCATTATCTGATTGGTTCCTGTCCATATCTGGCATAATCGCGCATCTCTTAATGCCCGTTCGACTGGATACACGTTGGTGTAGCCTATACCTCCCATCATTTGCATAACCAGGTTGGATATTTCCCAGGAATTGTCTGTGACGAAACGTTTGGCTTCACTCGCTAATCGGCGGACGCGGGGATCATCCCGGTCGGCTGCGAGGGCAGCCTGATACACAATGCCCGCGCTGGCATCCATCAGTGTAATACCCCGGGCGAGCATTGCGCTTACGAGTTGGAACTTTCGTATTTTTTTCCCGAAAGCCATGCGACGGTCTGTGTAACGCGCTGCAAGTTCAAGACCGGCCCTCATACCGCCAATACAAGGTGCGGCGCTGGTGATACGTTCGGGTATCATCATCCGATTGAAAACCAAGGCTCCGCCATTGAGCGAACCCAATAGATTTTCCTTCGGAACTTTAACATTGCGGAAAGTAATTTTTCCTGTGCCGCCACCTCTGGTTCCCATCAAACCATATAGATATTTTACCTCAACCTCGGGTGATCGGTCGATGATGAGGGTGCTGATTCGTTCGTATGGACTTGCTTTGGGATCCATATTGGTGCGGACATACACGAGGAAAAAGTCGGCTCCTTCGGCTCCTACGACAAAACGCTTCTGACCTGTCACCAGAAAATGATCTCCCTTATCAATCGCTCTGCTCGTAGCACCAAAGAAATCTGATCCGCCGCGAGGTTCAGTCAGCGCCTCTGCGGCCACAAGTTTTCCTTCAAGCATTGGTTTGAGGTATTTCATCTTCTGTTCTTCTGTGCCGAATCTGATAAGACCTTCTCCGACGATATCCGGCATGACATAAGCGCAGCCGCAGGCGGTACCGATAGATCCGATTTCGGCCATAGTTGCAACTGCGGCCACCCAGTTTAGCCCCCGGCCTCCATATTTTTTCGGGAATCGAATTCCCAGTAGATTATGGCGGGCGTATGTTTCATAAATTTTACGGGGGAATTTTATTTCATCACGGTCCATAGCGCGAAGATATTCGGGATCGATTTCATCCTTAACCATCAAACGGGCCTCATCGGCAACTGCGAGAGTGTCCGCATCCAGCAGAAAGTCATTGAATGACATATTTGCCTCCTATAATTTGCCTAGTTTTACCTTTGGTAAGAATAGTAACCAATGGTTATTTTTTGTCAAGTATTTTTTGATCACAACCATTTTTTCATATTGTAAGTATATGGACAAAGTAATGAGAAAATTATATAAAAAGAGCAATATTTTATCAATATTTAACGTAATACATTAAGTCTTTTTAATGTTAAAAACATTTGTTCTATTTAAGAGGGTATTTCAAGTTGTCGAACAGAAATAGAGATACTTAATAAACTTTACAAAATATTAAAGGAAGAAAACAATGGAATGCAAAAAAGAGAAGAATCTTGATAAATGTAACTGCACATATGAACCTTGCAGCAGAAAAGGCGTATGCTGCGACTGCCTTACGTATCATCGTAAGAACAGGGAACTGCCCGCGTGCTTTTTTTCGAAAGACGCGGAAAAAACATATGACAGATCATTCCAACATTTTGCGGAATTAGTATCAAAACATAAGATATAGAAAAATATTGATATTATGAAAAGGATATTTCCTGAATATGAAACTTCTCCGTTACATCTGGGCTTTACCCAACACTCTACTGGGGCTCCTCTTTGTTCCCCTGGCTATGATTACTAAAGGCCGGATGGAAATACAAGATGGTGTGCTGGAGATTCACGGCGGGCTCGTTTCATGGATTCTAAAATATTGTATTCCGAGTAAGGGATATGTAAGTGCTGTAACACTAGGGCATGTTGTTTTGGGATGCGATAGAGAGTCGCTCGTTAATGATCGTCGACATGAAAGAGCGCATGTTAAACAATATGAGCTATTGGGTCCGGCATTCATTCCTGTTTATATATTAGCAGGCATATGGGGACTGATAAGAGGTAGAGGAGCATACAAAGGAAATTACCTGGAACGAAAAGCGATAGAGCAGGAAAAGTTTGAGAAATAGAGTAGGATACAAAGTAATGAAAAAAATTTCATCAAGGGGCATATTTTTCTGTAAGCGAATATTGACAACCCTAAATTATAATAGGTTAGCATTATGAATACATTGCTTATCGTTATAGTCAGCGTTCCGTTTGTTATTGCAATACTCTTTTTTCTTTATCGTTTTCTTGTACAATTTACCACTAAACCCGTTATGGAAATAAATCTTTCTCCGTCTGATGATCCGCGATGGTCCGACAAGAAAAAAATAACAGAACTGATGGAAACATTTCAGAAAAAAGGGTTCGATCTGGCCGGACAGTATGAATGCTGGGAAATACCCGGTCTCATTATAGCGGGCTTTGTGAAGCCGTCGGAACAATTGATCGGCGTAATTTACGATCATCCTACTGCGGGAATATGGGAGGATCTTTGTATTGAGTATAATGATGGAGAAAATCTCACTGTTTCCAACGCGCCTTTGGGACAGGAAATGGATCACATGCCGCAATCGACAAAATTTTATTTGAAGGGGAGTTCTCTGGAGGAACTTCTGGTAAAAATTCTGGCCGAGAGAAAAGATAAGGGGAGGAAAACAATAACCAAAGAAGAATTCTCTTCCAATTTCGAGGAAGCGTATAAAAAAGAAATGAAGTGGCGGATGGACAGAGGTGGCCCGACCTCTCTGGAAGTAAAGAGAGTTGCCGATGAGATGGGCGTTCCTTTGGATAGCGAAAAAATGCAGGCTAAAACCAGGCAATTACAAAAGATATGGATGAAAGAGAAAAACAAGCCCAGGAAAGTTAAGAGAGGTCTGTATGAGGCAGAGCTGCCCGGAGAATTCCAGAAACCGGAGGAGTTTCATCGGCGGATGGAACAAAAAAGCGAGTCCATGCCCCAGAAGATGAATATACCGGTTGTGCCCGCTTATATTGTCCTGATAGCGGCAATAAGCTACTGGATATATTTTGGCTTTCAATACAATAAAGTCCATACGGTTTCCCTTACCGCAGTGATTATTTTTTTGGCAGTCTTTCTATTTTTATTCATTACTTTGATATGGATTAACACACGTAATCAAGCGGCGAAAATGTGTCCCTTCTTAAAACGAATTGCGGAGCTAAGACCGGGAGCCTTTTTGTTTATAAGCGGGACATTTCCTACGCTCTTCTATGCCAGGGAAGGGTGGCTGGGAAAAGTTGTTTTTCAGGAAGGTGGCGAGCATCAAGACTCCTGTACCCGTCTGGAAGCGGTAACAAGACATTCCGGGGGATGGCTGTCAATCAGTAAAAAGAATGTAATCAGCAAGGTTTTCGGCCGTTCGGACAAGGACAATATTTCCTTACCGGATAACGATTTTGGCAGAAAGTTTACAATGTCAGGCACGGATAAAATGCTGGCTGAAAAAATGCTCAGCTCCGACATTGCCGGCACAATCATGCGTCTGGAAGAATTTAAAAAGCCGAATATAGAGATTGATGGTAAATCAGTAACAGTGGAAATAACAGAAAATCTTTTCAGCACGCGCAAAGAAGCCGCACTTCGGCAATTTCTAGAGGTGGCGGAGAATGTTATTGATGTGGTAGTGCAGCGGTAATGGTAAAAAATAATGAATGAATGGCATTTAGACATTGATTCCTGGCCGGGTCCCAACCGAAAAAAATGGCCGGACTTGCGGGACATTATTGTGGAAAGCCCTGACGGCAAACACGTTGCAGTTCTTTATTCGTGTGGTGAAATTGATATTTACAAAGAAGTCGGATTTTTCGCTCTGTTTGAGGAACCGAAGGACTCTCCATGTTTATTGCTCCGTCCAAGCGGCCTTGCCTGCCTTATTTCGTCCACCGCCGAAAAATCCATACAATGGATCGGAGATCGGTTTTGTGTGGTCACTCCTTATAGCCTTAGTCCGAGTTTCTCTTTATCCGGACAGCTCAAACAGTTTTACGGGATAATGGTTTTTGATGTGAGGGAACGCAAGGTAGCATACGTTCCTAACGGTTCTCCTGAAGAAGTCATTCCTGCTCTCCCTGATAAACTATCATGGAAAAGTTGGAGAAGGTTGTCATGGTGGCCCAAATTGTGGCATAAAAATACATAAATGTTCACCAAAATAAATAATTGGTTAAGGTGCTTTAGTAAAAAATGAAGGAAGAAATTAAAAAACAAAATCTAAAAAATGAATTTTATACTGCAGAGAAATGCTTCATTACTGAATTATCCAACACACCGGATGATCCGGACGTGTCCATTGCGCGGGCGAGGGTAGAGCCCGGAGTAACAACCAGCTGGCACCGTCTTAAAGGAATTACCGAACGTTATGTTATTATCAGCGGCAGAGGGCGTGTGGAAATTGGAGAACATCCGCCACAGGAAGTAACTGACGGCGACATCGTTTTTATTCCCCCGATGTGCCGTCAGCGCATTACTAATATAGGTAAAAAGGATCTAGTATTTCTTGCCATCTGCTCACCTCGTTTTACGCAGGATGTTTATGAAGATATCGAGGATCAATAGAGTTTTGTTGTCATACCGGCGCAGGAAACTGTGTCACAATTAACTTTGCTGTCATTTCGAAGTCCCGTATGCGCGGGATCATACTCCGCGAGAAATCTTGATTCCGGTAATTTTAAAACCCTAAGATTCCTCACCCGCAAGCGGGATTCGGAATGACATTTTTCTTATTACGACATAGTCTCGTAGGCCGGTATAAATCGGAATCGCAAAAGTATAAATTATAATACAGTAGCTTGATTTTATTTAATAATGTTGGTAATTCTAAAACTATAGAAAAACGATTTATTGTTGAAACTCCAATTCCGAGAGCGACGCGTAGCGGAATTGGCAAGTTGAACAATCCCGCGAAGCGGAGGGTATAATACCCCGCAACTTGCTTTGGGGTTCATACCCGTGATACAGAAGGAAACAGTCTGTGTTTACAGAATTATACAGATTGTATAAACATTGTTAGCTGGATGCTTCGCGCTGGAAGAGGAATATTATGGATATTAAGATTCGTTTAGAAACCAAAGAAGATTACTTAAAAGTCGAAGAACTAACACGAGAAGCATTCTGGAATTTATATACTCCAGGATGTGATGAACATTATTTATGTCATATATTGAGAGATCACAAAGACTTTATTCAAGAACTTGATTATGTTGCAGAAATAGATGGAAATGTAATAGCTTCAATTATGTATACCGATTCGTACCTTTTAAGTGATGATCAGGAAAAGGTAAAAATTGTATCATTTGGTCCTTTCTGTGTTCATCCTGACTATCAGAGGAAAGGAATAGGTACATCATTAATTGAAAAAACAAAATTATTGGTAGAAAAAAGAAATATTCCAGCAATTGTAATTTGCGGAGATCCTCACAATTACTGCAAACATGAGTTTAAGAATGGAATTGACTACCAAGTAAGTAATATGGATGGAGAGTATCCTTTAGGATTACTTGTTCTAGAGCTTCAGCCTGGTTTTTTTGGTAATAAAAAATGGAAGGCAAAACAAAGTGATGTATTTATTTTTGAGCATGAGAAAGCCATAGAGTTTGACAAGAAGTTTAAGGAAAAAGAAAGGAAATTTCAGTATAGTCAAGAGATATTTAAAATACAGATTAGGTCTTTCTTGCAAAAGAATCAGCTAACAACTGCTTCAACCTGACATTTCCTTTGTCACGGTTTGTGCTGCTCGCTTCGCTCGTTTTACGCACAAACCGCGCCAAGCCCTTCGGGCACGGGAAAGCAGGTTACGCAAATGTTAGGAAGCTGACGACCCCGGCCTGCGCCTGGGCAGGCTGTGCCAACGAAGATAGCGCTTTGATTCAGGACCGGAGCTACATGAAGTTTTCCGGATCAACATCCGCGGTAATCTTTACGTTACTGTTTTTGTGTCTTTGGATAATCTCTCGCGCGATTTGATGCAGCACATTTATGTTCGTGCCTTTGATCAGCATCTGCCAGCGGAAGCGACCTCTGATTTTGGCCAGCGGTGATTCCGCCGGGCCGATAATTTCCGTGGTATTTCCATGACGCGCGCTCAGTTTTTTAGCCAATTTGCCTAGACGTTGTGCTTCTTCAACTAAAACGTCTTTCTTTACGGAAGATAAACGTAAATTGATTATCCGGCCAAACGGCGGATAGTGCAAAGCTTTGCGAAAATCAACTTCTTCTTCATAAAAAGATTTGTAATCGTGATTTTGCGCGTATTGCAATGCATAATGCTGGGGATTGAAGGTCTGGATTATTACTTTAGCCGGAGAATCGCCGCGTCCACCGCGTCCGGCAACCTGAGTTATCAATTGAAAGGTTTTTTCTGCGGCACGAAAATCGGGCATATTCATCGAGGTGTCAGCGGAAATTACGCCGACCAGCGTAATAAAAGGGAAGTCATGGCCTTTGGTAATCATCTGCGTGCCGATTAGAACATCAATTTTTCTTTGCTCCAGTGCATGAAGAATTTTTTCCTGAGTTCCTTTTTGGGAAGTGGTGTCGGAATCCATTCTTTGAATGCGGGCGTCAGAAAAAAGTTTTTCTATTTCTTTTTCAAGTTTTTGTGTGCCGACTCCGTAACTTAAAATACGGCTGCTTTTGCATGATGGGCAGAGAGGCAGAGATTTTATTGTGTAGTCGCAATAGTGACATTTGACCACGCCTTCCGCCGCGTGATTTTTCAAGGAAACAGCGCAATTGGGACATCGAAAATTATAACCGCAATCGGCGCAAACTAAAAACGTATCAAATCCACGTTTGTTGAGAAAAAGCAAAACCTGTTCTTTTTGAGCAAGCGTTTCCTTTATCCCTTCAATCAGGGCGTCGGAAAGAATGGGGACTTTCCCCGATTTTTCCTGCTGTGCTTTCATATCAACTATTTCGACTACAGGCATTGGTCTATCGTCCACGCGCCGGGGCAATTCCAGATAAAGGTATTTCTTTGTCTGCGCGTTGAAATAGGTGTGCACACTGGGAGTGGCCGAACCTGCAATTACAACAGAACAAGACATCTTTGCTTTCAGAATCGCCATATCGCGGGCGTTATAGCAGAGCCGTTCATCTTGCTTATAGGATGAATCATGTTCCTCATCAACAATAATCAGTTTTAAATTTTGCAGGGGAGCGAAAAGAGCGGAACGGGTGCCGATAACCAGATTGATCCGACCGCGTTTGATTTGACGCCACTGATCGTAGCGGACGGATTCGGCGATTCCGCTGTGAAGAACCGCTATTTTTTGTTCGTCAAATCTTCCCGCAACGCGCGATATTAGTTGCGGTGTAAGAGCTATTTCCGGAACAAGATAAATCGCGGAACCGCCGTCTTTCAGAACTTTTTCGATGGCTTTTAGATAAATTTCCGTTTTGCCGCTGCCCGTGACTCCGTGAAGAAGTACCGGCGCAAAGACGTTTTTCTCCAGATGACGCGAAATCTTTTCCATTACCTGAGCTTGTTGATCGTTGAGAATGATAGCGTCGTTGCTATTGCTAATTGCAGAATCAAGCGATGCGGTGCGCACTTTTTCTTTATCAGTAAAATTAATGATTCCTTTGTCGCGCAATGCTTTGACCACAGCACCGGAGATATTGGATTTTTCAATCAGATTATTGAGGGGTATCGCTCCGGTCTTTTGAATAAAATCAATTAGCTTTCCCTGTTTATCGGTTAATTTTGTCTCAGCGATTTTATCTTGCACGAGCGTCACAATTTTTTCGCTTAGAGGAGAAAGTTGCTTACTTTGTCTTTTTTCTATTTGGACAAGTCCAACCGATTGTAATTCCCGAGCCGCAGAAGAAATATTTTTCAGGCCGCTGATTTTGTTTATATTGTTAAGAGCTATGCCTTGAGGATACTGATGTAAAAATTCCATCAGTTTCTTCTGCGCTGGTGGCAGGTGGATATCCGTTTCCAATGTCAGAGGAATTATCCAAAAGAAATCTTTCTTTTCCGACCCGGAAGGAATCAGTTCGGCAAGTGTCTTGCCCAGCGGATACATGAAATAATTGGCAATCCATTGGTAAAAATCAAGATCGCTGGCGCTGAAAAGAGGTTCATCATCGAGTATCTCAGCAATGGATTTTATACTTTTCAGCTCGCAGGATTGATTTATCCCGACAATAAAACCGGTGCGTTTTTTATTACCGAAAGGGACAAAGGCACGTTGGCCGATTTTGACTCCCTGCTGTAAATCCGCAGGCACTTCATAAGTGAAGAGTTTATCTGATGGGATGTTTAAAGCAATATTCGCATACATGCAGTCTAACTATCACTTTTGATTTAAAAATGGAATTACTAATGGCACTCAAATAGTATTGTCATGCGGGACTTGATCCGGCATCCAGAAAACTATGGATTCCTCCGACATTCGTCGGACTTCGGGCCGTTTACTCCGGCGTATGCCGGATCCGCCGGAATGACGGGAGCCGGACTATTATGAGATTGTTAATATTTACAGGATTTTGTTTTCCTAAATAAAAAACGCCCCAATAATAGGGGCGTTTTGAGCAAGAATTTATATTGTGAGGTTATTCACCTTTTAGTTTTTCCAGTTTTTCCTGCTTGGTTTTACAATCGATGCAAAGAGTAGTAACAGGTCTGGCCATCAATCTTTTGTCGGAGATTGGTCCGCCGCAAACTTCACAAATACCAAAAATGCCATCATCGATCCTTTTGATAGCTTCCTGCATTTTCATAATCAGCTTGCGTTCCCTGTCGCGGATGCGTAATTCAAAATTTCTGTCGGATTCCAGAGACGCTCTGTCGTTAGGATCAGGATAGTTTTCCTTGCCATTGGTCATTTCGGAAACCGTTTTTCCTGCTTCGCTGAGCAACTCATTTATTTTTTGAGTAAGCAAAGCTCTGTATGTTTCCATTTTGTCTTGCTTTTGTTTTACGTTTGCCTGTTTTTCCAAAATATTCACTCCTTATATGAAAAAATCGGGTCGTCCTTATTACACAAGTGAATTTTATTTGTAAAGGAAAATCTTTGTCAATATAATTTTTTTATTATATTGGCTGATATCGTGATAATTCAATTAAAATCAATAACTTTATTGCCGGAACAATAAATTTGTTTAATTTTTTCCACGATATTGGTTGTGGATTTCCCCTCTACTTCGGGAATTATGACTACCCTGCCTCCCCATTTTTTTATTTCTTCCCGACCGACAACTTTTTCTTCCGGCCAATCTCCTCCCTTTATCAGAATATCCGGTTTTAGGTATTTGATCAATTCCAATGGTGTTGACTCTTCAAATATAGTTACAAAATTGATAAATTCAAGAGCGGCGAGAATTTCGGCCCTTTCTTTTTCATTAATTAAGGGTCTTTTTTCTCCCTTGATCGAGCGCACGGAGGAGTCGCTGTTGAGAGCGAGTACCAGTACGTCGGCGGTTTTTTTAGCTTCGCGCAAATAACGTACATGGCCGACATGTAAAATATCGAAACATCCGTTGGTAAAAGCTATTTTCTTTCCTTTTTTACGCAGGGCTTCCAGTTTATTCCGGAGAGCTTCTCTTTCTAAAATTTTATACATTCCCGCTCCTTATACTGAAATTAATTTTGGAAGACTCTGGCCAGTGTTAAAACGGAAACTTTTCGAGCTCCAGCCTTAATTAACGTTTTTGCGCATTCATTAACCGTTGCGCCGGTGGTGTAGACATCGTCAACAAGGATGATATCTTTGCCGGCGATTTTCTCCTTGTTACTTACTTCGAAAGCCTTCTTGATATTTTGCTTTCTTTCGTCTTTGTGCATACCGGTTTGTGTTTCAGTAAATTTGTGCCTTTTCAGCAAGGAAAAATTAACAGGAATTTGCTGTTTTTTCCCTATGGCGCGGGCCAGAATCAGAGATTGATTAAAACCACGTTCGCGGAGTCTTTTAATGTGCAGGGGCACGGGTATAATCAAAGAGTAATCAGTGAAATCGATATCAGGAAAGGAAAAGTCGGCCATAAAAGAAGACATCATTTCTCCGATGGATATATTGCGTTTGTATTTAAATTGGTGAATAGCGTTCAGTATAATGTTTTCGTAACTGAATACGGCGCGGGCATAAGAAAAATAAGGTCTCTTCTCCAGACAATCTCCGCATAAATGATTCTCAGCCGGACTATCGGGAAAAGTTGTACCGCAAATGGAGCAGATGCCGCCTTTTATAAAATTAATCTTGTCATTGCAAAGGGAGCAAAACATTTGACGGTCAAACGGATACAAAATTTCAGAACAGCCCGGACACTGGGGAGGGAAAATAACTTTACTTAAATCATTTAAAACTTCGCCGAAGATCATGCCAGTTCCTTGTTTAATCTTTTTATTTCCTTCTTATTTTCATCAATATTCATCCGGGGCGCATCCCACAGATTTTCTATGTTGTAAAATTCCCGGGCAGGTTCATAAAAAACGGAAATTACGACATCATCGTAATCAAGCAGAATCCATTGACCGTTGGTTTCGCCTTCGATACCCATAGGCCTGATTCCCGCTTTCTTTAAGAATTGTTGAATAGCTTGAGCGATTGCCTGAACTTCTCTTTCCGATGTTCCACTGCAGATAATCATGTAATCTGTAAAAGCAGAAATTTCTTTTAAATTTAAAACAACTATTTCTTTCGCTTTTTTCTGCAGGGTTGCATTGATACACAAAATAAGACGCTCTCTGGTTACATTTTTTTTGGCGGGCAAATAAACCTCCTTTTTAAAGCATGGGATTTTTGTAATATATGCCACAAATCAGAAGAATTGACAACTTCGCTCTACACTTTCGTTTTTATAAAAAAAATTTATCAGAAAATATGGTTAGATAATACTGACATAAACGGATATTGATCTGACATTCAGTGTCAAGCCTCGTATCAACTTCTTTTTCCTCAAATTATTACTTGTGAACATTGTTCATGCTTCCATAAATAAATATATGTTGACATTATGAAATATGTTCGACCTATGCTATAAGTCAATAAACAATGACTCATCAATTTAAGAAGGAGGCGTTGTTCTATGCAATACTTTTCCTCCAACAAAAGCAGATTTATTCTTCGTATCTTATTTTTATTTACCTTGCTCAGTACTTGTATCTCTCAAAATCTTTACGCAGAAGACAACTGGAAGCTGATAAAAAATGATGATGGTATAGAAGTCTATGTCCGCCCATATAAAAATTCTGGTCTCAATGAATGCAAGGGTATCACTACGATTCCTGCTTCTATGGATATTATTTGTAGACTATTATCTGACGCTACATTACACAAAAAATTCGTACATAATAGCTATGAAAGTTTTGTCATTAAACCATGGGAAAATGGTCACCTTATACATTATATTGCATTGAAAGCACCTTGGCCTTTAAGGAACAGAGATATTGTTTATGATACTCACGGCGAAATTAATCCTGAAATGAACCGTATGATCTTTTATTGCCTGGCTGTAAAAGAACCTCTTGTGCCTTATAAAGATAGAACTGTTCGCATTACAAATTCAGAACATACATGGACGCTTGAAAAAATTAGTCCTGATAAGACGCGTGTAACGTATCAAAACTTTACTGAGCCTGTTGCAGCCTACGTTCCTGAATGGGGTGTAAATTTGATAACCAAAGAAACACCTTATTACTCTTTAAAAAACATGAGAAATATTGTCTTGGAATCAATCAAAGATTCTTCTTATAAGACGCTAGTTTGTCCAGAATTGCCGATAAAAACAGAAGTAAATAATAAGAACTTGCCATAGTACAGGATTCACGGACTATGTCCATCAAGCCAAGTATAAAGATAAACAAAATTAACTTGAAATATATATATAAAAAAGCCCGCTCTCAAAAGGGAGCGGGCTTTTTTATATAAGATGCAAGTATGGTGATTACTTTTTAGACTTCAATCCGGCTGCTTCACGAAGCGCATCCACACGATCCGTCTTTTCCCAGGGGAATCCCGGGCGGCCGAAATGACCGTAGTTGCAACTCTTGCGATAGCTCCAGCCTTTGGGTGTTGTCAGTCCCAAATCCTTAATCATCATTGCCGGACGGAAATCAAAAATATCTCCTTCCATGAGAATCTTTTCAATTTTTTGCTCCGGGATTGCCTCTGTACCATAGGTGCAGACATTGATGCTGAGCGGTGTGGCAACGCCAATTGCGTAGGCAATCTGGATTTCACATTTGTCGGCCAGTCTGGCTGCTACAATATTCTTGGCGGCATAACGGGCGTAATAGGCAGCAGAACGATCTACTTTGGAGGGATCTTTGCCGGAAAAAGCACCGCCGCCGTGAGAACCGACTCCTCCATAAGAATCCACGATAATTTTCCGACCCGTGACACCGGAATCGCCACTGGGGCCGCCGATTACAAATCGACCTGTAGGATTAATCAAAAATTCCGTCTTGTTGGTCAGCATTCCCGTCTTGTCGAGAACCTGATGAGCGATTTCTATCAAATCCTTGCGAATTCGTTTTAACGGTACGTCGCATGTCTGATGGGAAATAACGACGGTCGTAATTTTCACGGCTTTTCCATCTTCATGTAATACGCTGACCTGCGCTTTGGAATCGGGGCGGAGATATTCAATAGCCTTTTCCTTGCGGAGTTTAGTCAGCTCCTCCAGTAATCGATGCGAATAAACTATGGGAGCAGGCATCATTTGCGGGGTGGCATATGAAGCATAGCCGAACATCATACCCTGATCACCGGCACCCTGATTTTCAGGCTTATCACGGTCGACACCTTGTTTGATATCCGGTGATTGACCGTGAATGGCGGAAACGTAATTAAAAGTGTCCCAGCTGAAGTTCTCGCACGGGTCATCGTAACCGATGTCTTTGACGACTTGTCGCGCGATGGCCTGGGGATTGATTTTGTTCCAGTTTTTACAGGTGATTTCTCCTAGATTAACGACGATATTCGGTCCCACAGCCGTTTCGCAGCCTACGTGAGAATGCTTATCCTGCTCCAGGCATGCGTCCAGAATCGCGTCGGAAATCTGATCGCATACTTTATCCGGATGTCCTTCTGAAACCGATTCCGAAGTGTAAATGTGACGAGTGCTTAGTTTACTCATTTTATTTTTATTACCTCTCTATTAGATTTTGCGTTCATTTTTTTTGTGAAACTCCAATTCCGAAAGCATAGCGCAACGGAATTGGTAAGTTGAATCCCGACGCTGTCGGGACACAACGGAGTTATGAACACCATAGCTTTGGGATTCATACCCGTGATTCAAACTTCCTTAAAACAAAAAGCCCGCGCCAAAGGGCAACGGGCTCATTTTCTTTTGCACCAGCCTTTAGCACATTTTTAGAGCGGAGCAATTAACTTGTTTAAATCGCCGCTTTTGTTTGGTTTGATAAAACAAATCATAAACATTTTGTCAAGAAATTATTTTTTAAGAAGAATATCCATCATATTATCCGATACCTGAACGGCCACGACTTCTCCTGTGGCGCAAACCTGACCTTCGGCAATCAGTCTGGATTCCACTACAACTTTGCGCCCTCTGACTTCCTTGACTTTGCCCCGAATTTCAATTGGTCCATTTAAAGGTGTCGGCAACAAATAATTAACATGTAAAGAAGCTGTCAGAAAGCGAATCGGCGGTAAGGTGTCCATTTCGCGATTCTCCGCGCGATATTTGGCTGCCGCGGCCGTGCCGGTGGAGTGGCAATCAATCAGAGATGCGATGAGACCTCCATACGCCATACCGGGAATAGCCATGTAACAGGCCTTGGGTTGGTGAAGACAGACAGATTCATCTCCGTCCCAGTAACTTTTGATTTGCAGACCATCTTGATTAAGTCGTCCGCATCCGTAACAGTGGCTTAAATCGTCCGGATAGTAATCCTGAAACGCTTTTTTCTCCATGGTATCTCCTTTCTCAACTGAATGTAAGTTTTGTTCCCGACATGTTCAAAATAAATTGCTTAGGCATTTGTTTTTCCATAGCCATGATTGCTTTTCTGCCTGTACAGTGTGTTGGAATCACATAAGTCGGATGAATATTTTGAAGCTCCTGTGTCGTGCGATCATTATTCATGGCATTCATGCTTGTGCTGAACGCAGGCGATTCCCGAATCCCTAAGGTTGCCAGCGAGCCAGCTTTCCGTTACGGCTTTCACATCACCGGAACATCCGCGCAAAACATCTATTCCCAGATTGTTCAGAACGTTTACTGCACCTTGTCCCATGTTCCCGGCCAACATAAGTTTCACGCCCTTCTCGGCAAGTGTCTGGGCAATATTCGATTTGCAACCGCAGCCAGAGGGCGAGGCGATTTTTTCTTCTGCCATGATTTTCTTTTGATCGTTAATTGTAAAGACCGTGAAATATTCACAGTGTCCAAAGTGTTCATCAATTTGATTTTGGTATGACGGTAACGCGATTTTCATGTATTGCTCCTTTAAAATTATTGATTGTTTGTTCCAGCCCTGCGGCCTTTCCCCTGGCCGCAAGATGTATTTTCGCCTAAATTAACTTCTTCGCCTTCGATCTTCAGCGCTTTCCCGTGCAGCAGAACGTCAGCTATTTTTTTGTGTGCCGCTTCAATTATCCTACCAAACGTCTGGCGGGAAATGTTCATTTTGGCCGCTGCTTCTTCCTGATACAACTGTTCATAATCCGCAAGACGAATAGCTTCAAATTCATCCAGATTCAAAACAATCTCCTCCAAATCCACAGTAGGTATTCCCCGTGGTTTGAAATAATTTTTGTCAGGCATTCCACCGATATTCCGGCGACATTTGGGGCGGGGCATTTGTCTTCATTGCTCCTTTTAGTTATTATAAGCATATGCCCATAACTTGTCAAAGAATAAATTTTTTCTGCTTACCAGAAAGTAAGATAAGAAGATGATTGTTCTTGCGTTTTTGCAATAATATATTTATTGTTAGAATACAATGAATGGCCGCAGTATTATTAATAGGGAACAAATAACCATGCGATTTCCTTCAGCTTTAAATAAAGAGGAGGGCATAAATATATGGGTATCACTAATGCGTTTCTGTATGTTTTCACAGGTTTGTTGGCCGGACTATTAAGCGGCCTCATCGGTATTGGCGGCGGAACTATTATAGTCCCGATTCTCGTAATATTTGCCGGTCTTTCCCAAAAAATGGCCCAGGGAACAACCTTGGCTTTATTGGTTCCACCAATAGGCATACTTGCCGCGTGGACATACTATAACAAGTATATGTTGATTTTCCAATTGCTGCATTAATCTGCGTTGGTTTCATATTTGGCGGTCTAATTGGCGCAAAATTTGCCACCAATTTATCTAATCAAACATTGGAAAGAATATTCGGAATAGCATTACTGATCATTTCTATAAAAATGATTTTCTCGAAGTAAAGATTGATAAAAGAATTATTGATTGACCACTATATTAAATAAGGATGTTGCATTTAAAAGGGGAATAAAGAGGAGATACGTATGGATAAGAATTTAGTGATTATAGGTGGCGGTGCGGGTGGCGCATCCACAGCCGCCGAAGCAAAACGCAATGACCCTTCTTTGAAAGTTACTATTCTGCAAGAAGGTAAGTTTGTTGCTTACGCATCATGTCCAACTCCTTATTATATTGGTAATCTCATCAAGGATGCTAACAATCTGGTTGCACGAACGCCGGAGAGATTCAGCGAAGATGGAATCGATGTGCAGCTTAATACTCCGGTTATAAATATAGATACTAAGGCGGGTGTCGCTGAAACAAAAGATAGCCGCCGGTTTCCCTATGATTTTTTAATGATGAGCACCGGAACCTCTGCGATTGTGCCAGACATTACCGGTATCGATCTGCCTGGTGTCTTTTTACTGAGAAATCTCGAAAATGCCATATCCATCAAAACATGGTTGCGAGAGAAAAATGCAAAGCGTGTTGTGATCATCGGGGGCGGTTTCATTGGCTTGGAAATGAGTGAAACACTGCATGCTGCAAACATTAAAACAACTATCATCCATAAGGATTCGCTGCCGGCCAATCGCTGGGACGCAGCCCTGTCTGCAATTATGCTCGAAGAACTACAAGCGCATGGCGTGGAATTCATAGCCAATGCACAAGCAAATGCTATTGAAAAAGGAACGAGTGCGCCGCTTAAAGTAACAACAGATAAAGGCTTTTGGGAAGGGGATCTGGTTTTATTGGCTGTAGGTGTTCGTCCAGACGCGCGACTGGCAAAATCCATCGGTCTCGATATAGGCAAAACCGGCGCGATTGCCGTAAATTTCGCTCAACAAACATCTTTGGAAAGTATATATGCGGCTGGTGACTGCTGTGAGTCATTTCATAAGGTCAGCCGCCGCTGGGTAAATATCCCTCTCGGTGATATTGCCAACAAACAGGGACGCGTCGCCGGACGCAACATCGCTGGCAAACCTTTAACTTTTGACGGCATTGTCGGCGCTCAGTCTTTCCGACTTTTTGATCTGGAATGCGCGGCAACCGGCCTATCGGAAAAAGAAGCTCTTGCCGTTGGGTATGTGCCGGTCAGTAACATTACGTGGGGTAGTGCAATGGCGCCTGCATTAGGTATGAGAAAAATCGGCCTGAAACTTATAGCCGATAAATCATCAGGCAAACTGCTGGGAGCGCAGGCTGTCGGAGTAGCCGGTGCTGTAGGCAGGATCAACGCGCTCTCCGTCGCACTCTGGGCTGGAATGGATCTTGATCAGATCGGCTATCTGGATCTGGCTTACGCACCTCCCTTCAGCGCGGCGTGGGACATCATTCATAATGCTGCGCAGGCGTTGCGCCGTATAATATAATGTTTTGTTTATTCGTGAAACTCCAATTCCGAAAGCGAAGCGCGGCGGAATTGGTAAGTTGAATCCCGATACATCGTGACAAAGCGGAGAGTATAATACCACGCAGCTTGCTTGCTTTGGGGTTTCATCCCCGTGATTGGTTACTCGCCTTCTGCCAGTTGTTCCAGCGCTTTATGATCGAGAATGGTGATGACACGGCCTGATGTGGAGAGGATACCGTCATTAGCCATTTTTCTGAGGGCTCGGGAAAGTGCTTCCGGCGTGGCGCCAATAATCTTAGACAGTTCACGTTGGGAAATCGTTAATTCCACCGCAGTTTTTTTGTCTGATGCATTCTTTGGTAATGAATGGCGCAGGAAAGATGCCAGCCGTCCGGGAATTTCTTTTAAGGCGAGAGATTCGATGAGGGCCATGGAATCCTTGAGGCGCTGGGATAGTATCTGAATGATGTTGAACAAGAGCGCTGGTTCCTGCCTTGCTGTTTCCTCCATGACCGTGCCGGGAATTAAAAGAACTGCAGCATCTTCAATGGCCATGGCGGAAGCCGGAAAGGAATCGGTTGCAAACGCCGTGCACAGACCGAAAGGATCTCCCGGACCGAGCAGTTGCAGGGTCTGTTCTTTGCCTTCCGCTGAACTCCGGTAGAGTTTTAACTGTCCGGAGATGACCACATAAAATGATCGGATAGGATCTGTTTCGCCGATAACCATCTCACCCGGTTTAAATTTTTTGTATGTTGCCTGCTGCGCCAGTAAACTTATTTTTTCTGAAGAAACTCCCTGAAACAGGCTAATATCCTTTATCTGTTTTGTAATATCCATATGAAAAAATATTCTCCCGCGTTGATTCAAATCAATGAAATATTAAATATCAGTGTGTATTCATAAAATCAAAATCAGATATTTTTTATCACAGATGCAAAAGAGAAACAAAATATATTATTTATAAGGAGAAACCGGAATGAGTAATTCAAAACGATTTAAGTGGACACACGAAAGTGTTGGTATTATAAATAAAACGATAATTCCCAGGTATATTGGAATAGGAGGCCAAAGCCTATGAATATGGAACAGTTGATTTCCGTAATATTACATTTCTTGAATAATTTGAATATTAATCATAACGCCCATTAATGGAGAAACAACCATGGAATTGAAAAGTTATCACAGGTTGATGGCATCCTGTTTTCTAGCGGCAATGATCGTGCTTGCCGGTATGACAGCAGGCTGCAAAGACAAGACGGAAGAGAAGGCGATTAAACGTCCTGAGATTACCGGTGTTGCTGTTTCTCCCGTTTTAATGTCAAAGGTTGACGATATCTATGAAGCCACCGGGACCGTGCGGGCAAACAGCACCAGCATTGTTGCCAGCCGGGTAATGGGTACAGTCACTTCCCTCTCTGTTCGGGAAGGCGACTCTGTGAAAGAGGGACAGGTTCTCTTGACTATTGATGACCGGGATGCCGCCCAGAGGGTGCGTGCCGCAGGTATGGCAGTGGAGTCGGCAAAACAAAGTCAGTCTTTGGCGGAAAAAACCTGGCGGCGGTATAAAAAACTCTATGATGAAAATGTCATTTCCCTCCAGGAGATGGACCAGATGGATGCGCGGAAGAAAGTAGCGGATGCCGAATATGAACGTATAAAGTCCATAGCGGAGGAAGCAGGGACGTACCTTTCTTTTGCCCGAGTTACCGCGCCGATCTCCGGCAGGATAACAGAGAAACGCATAGATGCCGGCAGTATGGCCACTCCCGGCATGCCCCTACTGGTTATTGAGAGCGGGGGCAGTTCTTACATCGAAGTGTCCATTGATGCCGGTCTCGGGGCTAAGGTAAAAACAGGCATGGTAGTGGAAGCCATCGTCGAGACCATGGATCGGCCTCTTCCGGGAATGATCCGGGAGGTTTTCCCTTCTGTTGATCCCTTATCCCGGACTTTTACGGTCAAGGTGGAAATCAGGAATGTCAATCTACGAAGTGGATTGTTTGCCCGTGTGCGGATTCCAGTAGGTAAGAGGGAGACAATCCTGGTGCCTGAAACAGCCATTGTTCAAAAAGGACAGCTAACGGGCGTTTATGCCGTTGATGGCCAAGGCATTGTCACGTATCGTCTGGTTCGTAAAGGAAACGCCTCTGCCGGCGGCACGGAGATTTTGTCGGGACTTACTGTAAATGACCGGATCATTACGGCAGGAATCGAAAAGGTAATAGATGGCGGTTTGATAACGGGAGAAAAAACAAAATGACAGGAATCGGGATTTCCGGAAAAATTGCCAGGGCCTTCATCAAGTCGAAACTCACGCCGCTCCTCGTCATTGCCGCCCTTTTGCTCGGGATATTTGCCGTCATTGTGACGCCCCGTGAGGAGGAACCACAGATTGTCGTTCCCATGATTGATGTATTTGTCAGCTATCCCGGGGCATCCCCTAAAGAAGTCGAAGAACGCGTGACGATCCCGATGGAGAAACTCCTTTGGGAGATCAAAGGGGTTGAATATGTCTATTCCATCGTTAAACCCGGCTCCAATATGACTATTGTCCGTTTCTACGTGGGCGAAAAAATGGAAGACAGCCTGGTGAAACTGTATAATAAACTGATGTCTAATTATGATATTATCCCGCCGGGAGTCTCGCAACCCATGGTGAAACCCAAATCCATTGATGATGTGCCGGTTCTGGCGCTCACTCTCTGGAGCAAACAGCCGCAATACACGGGTTATGAGCTCAGGAGAATTGCCACGGGGCTGTCCGATGAACTCAAGAAAGACGCCAATGTGTCGGAGTTTTCCATTATTGGAGGTCAGCGCCGCCAGATCAGAGTCACCATTGATCCCCAGCGTCTGCGGGCTTATCAACTGTCGCCCTTCCAGATTATGGATCGTCTGGAGAAATCCAATGTGGTCATTTCCTCCGGAACCTTTCCGATCGGCAACCGCGAAACGATCGTGGAGACGGGCCGCTTCCTGAACAATGTACAGGATGTAGGCAATCTTGTTGTCCATGTGTTTAATGGCCGGCCTGTTTATCTCAGGGATGTGGCGCAAATCGCCGACAG
The DNA here is from genome assembly GCA_002840505.1 of Deltaproteobacteria bacterium HGW-Deltaproteobacteria-2. Lineage (NCBI taxonomy): Bacteria > Deltaproteobacteria > Deltaproteobacteria bacterium HGW-Deltaproteobacteria-2. The sequence continues at coordinate 242,188 of PHBC01000006.1, forward strand.
ACCGGAGGAAGCGGCCAACTATGTCTTCATGGGCATGGGACCTGCGGCGGCAAAAAAAGGATTAGCAGGCGATGCCACCGGGCAGTATGAAGCCGTAACGATTGCCATTTCCAAACAAAAAGGAGCCAACGCCAGCGTCGTTGCCGATGAGGCGCTGAAGAAAGTAGAAGCGTTGAAGGGACAATTGATTCCGAATGATGTTCAGGTGACCGTGACCCGCAACTACGGGGAAACCGCCAAGGAAAAATCCAATGAACTACTTTATCATATGCTTCTGGCTACGATCTCGGTAATCATCCTCGTGGCCCTGTTTCTGGGCTGGAGAGAATCCATCGTGGTGGCCGTTGCTGTTCCGGTAACTCTCGCGTTGACGCTTCTGATCAACTACCTCTATGGTTATACTCTGAACCGCGTGACTTTGTTCGCCCTCATCTTTTCCATCGGCATTCTGGTCGACGACGCTATTGTTGTCGTGGAAAACATCAACCGCCACTTCCGAATGCACAAGATTCAGCCGCTGACGGCGGTGTACGCGGTAGACGAGGTGGGCAATCCTACAATCCTGGCGACGTTTACCGTTATTGCGGCATTGATGCCCATGGCCTTCGTTTCCGGTCTGATGGGACCGTACATGCAGCCCATTCCTGTCGGCGCGTCGGCGGCGATGGTTTTTTCCCTGCTGGTTGCTTTCATCGTCAGCCCCTGGCTGGCCTACATCGTTTTGAAGAACGTCCGTCATGGTCTGGGTCATGATGAAGAGAAACAAGGGCTGGCCCGCCTCTACGAGAAACTGCTTGGCCCCCTGATTGATGCCCGGAAGAAGCGTCTTATCGCCTTCGCGGTCATCGGCTTCCTGCTGATGCTGGCCTTTGTCCTCGTTCCTCTGAAGCAAGTCACCATGAAGATGCTTCCTTTCGACAACAAAAGCGAATTGCAGGTGATTATCGACATGCCCGCGGGACGAACACTGGAAGAAACGGCCGCTCTCACGCGGGAAATGTCCGAGTATCTAAAAACCGTGCCGGAAGTGACGGATTATCAAGCCTATGTGGGCACGGCATCGCCATACAATTTCAATGGTCTGGTGCGTCATTATTTCATCCGTTCAGGAAGCAATGTTGCCGATATCCAGGTTAATTTCGTGTCCAAAGGCGAGCGCAAGGACCAGAGTCACGATATTGCCAAACGCATGCGTCCTGAATTGAAGCGCATTGCCGATCGCTATGGCGCGCGGATCAAAGTAGCGGAACTTCCGCCCGGTCCGCCGGTTTTAAGCACCCTTGTTTCGGAGATCTACGGTCCGGAAACATCGCGTCAGATTGAAATCGCCAAACAGGTGCGGGATATTTTTGAAAAGACATCCGGCGTTGTTGATATCGACTGGCTTGTTGAGGCCGATCAGCGCAAGGTCATGTTCGATGTTGACCGGGAAAAAGCGGCTGACAGCGGAATCAGCACGGAGAGCATTGCCCGGAGTCTGCGCATTGCACTGTCGGGAGCCTCAGCCGGCCTTGTACACATGGATAGAGAGAAGGAACCCGTAGATATTTTTCTGCGCCTGCCGCAGGAGCTGCGCTCAAATCTGGCCGTGCTTCAATCCATGACCATTCCCTCCCCATCGGGTGCACTTATCCCTCTGGCAGAGTTAGTAAAGACCAGAGAAGGGATTGAAGAGAAAACAATCTACCATAAGAATTTGAAGAAAGTAACCTATGTGACAGGTGATGTAGCCGGAACCGAAGAGAGTCCCGTCTATGCCATTCTGAAAATGAAATCGGACATCAAAAAGTTGAAACTCTCCGAAGGATATGAGCTGCAGCAGTTTTACACGACGCAGCCCCGGCTGGAGGGACGTTATTCCATGAAATGGGATGGTGAGTGGCACATCACCTACGAAGTATTCCGGGATCTGGGTGTTGCCTTTGCCGCTGTGCTTATCATCATCTATATTCTGGTTGTAGCCTGGTTCCGGAGCTTTGTGACGCCGCTGGTCATCATGGCTCCGATTCCCCTGACACTCGTGGGGATCTTGCCCGGCCACTGGGTTTTCGGCGCCTTTTTTACGGCAACATCCATGATCGGATTCATTGCCCTGGCGGGGATCGTTGTGCGAAATTCTATTTTGCTTGTGGACTTCATTCAGATGGAATGGCAGGAAAAGGGCGACCTGCGTCAGGCGCTGATCCGCGCAGGAGCAGTGCGTTTCCGGCCTATCGTTCTCACAGCCGCCGCTGTCGTTGTCGGATCCTTCGTCATGCTTCTTGATCCAATCTTTCAGGGATTGGCCATCGCCATGATGTTCGGAGCCGTGGCCTCGACAATGCTCACACTCGTAGTTGTTCCGCTGCTCTACTATGAATTTTTCAAAAATAAGAAGTGCCCGATGGAGAAAGAACAGGTGCCGGAGGACGAAGGCATCTGATGCATCAGTTCTCCTAGAATCTGACAACCAGTCTTCGAATGGGCTACCAAGTTAGCTTAAACCTTATTTGCTAATATCCATCTGCAAAAAAATATTCTCACGCGTTGATTTAGATCAATGCAATATTAAATAGCAGGGTGTATTCATAAAATCAAAAGAAGATAGTTTTTACCGCAGACGTAAAAAAGAAACAAAATAAATCATTTATAAGGAGAAAAAAATGAGTAATTCAGAATTTGTGAAACACGCTGATGATATTAATTTCAATACAGTAGTCTTAAAAGAAGAAAAGCCGACTTTGGTGGATTTCTGGGCGCCCTGGTGCGGTCCTTGCAGGGCAATCGGTCCGATTTTAGAAGAGCTTGCGGTCGAATACGGCGAACGGGTCAACATAGTCAAAGTGAATGTGGATGATAATCCGGCAACAGCCTCTCAGTATGGGGTTCGGAGCATACCGACATTGATCCTGGTTAAAAACGGTACAGTGCAGGATACTAAGGTTGGCTTGTTATCCAAAAATCAACTTGTGCAGTTGCTTGATAAGAATTTGAACTAACGGATGAAAGGGGAGGCGGTTTTGCCGCCTTCCCTTAAATAGAATAAAGAAGGCAAAAAATGAACGATACATTGATTTTAATTTTGGTTTTGGCGACGTGGGTTTTTGTACAGGCCTGGCTATTGCCGCGCATGGGAGTCTCCACTTGAGTGAGGCAGGCTTGTCCGGTCAAGGACAAGAAGAAAAGAACGGATGTGGAAAGCGATAAGAAAAGCAGCTAACATTTTTTCTGTATGGTCTGGTAATTAATTATGTTGTTTGGCTAATGTATTGGTGGTAAAAAATAGTCGCAGTATTATCAATGTCTGGAGGAAGCAAGATAAATACTAAAAAGCGCAATTTCGATCAGGAAGCCGCTAACTGGGATCAGGTTCCCGGCCGTGTAAAAGTGGCTCAAGATATTGCTCAGAGCATGATCCGGGAAATAACCTTAACGCCCGATATGGACGTTCTGGATTTCGGTTGCGGCACAGGATTGCTGACACTTGCCTTGCAGCCTTTTGTCCATTCCATAACCGGCGTGGATAGCTCCCCGGCGATGCTTGATGTTTTTAAAACAAAGATCAGAGAACAAAACCTGAAAAAAGTAAAAGCTAAATACGTTGACCTTGATAAGGGTGATGTTCTGACTGATTCTTATCATCTGATTGTCAGTAGCATGACCTTGCATCACATTAAGAACACGCCCGCTTTGTTAAAACAATTTCATTCGGTTTTACTCCCATCCGGCATACTTGCCATTGCTGATCTGGATCTGGATGACGGCCAGTTTCACAGCAATAATGAAGGTGTATTCCACTTTGGATTTGATCGGGAAGCTTTGCGCCTTATATTGATGGATTCAGGATTCCGAAATATTCGATCACTTAAGGCGGCCGAAATTGAAAAACCAGTTGGTAATGGTAAAAACCGACTGTTTACAATATTCCTGATGACGGCCTGCAAATAGAAATTAGTCAAATCCCATCCTGCTGCATGGAATTCTCTGGCTTCCGCCGTGGGAAACTCCGCTAAAATATTTTTGATTGTTGTGAAATCCCGACACGCTACGCCATCGGGATAATTCAACTTACAAGTTTTAGTGCACTATGTTTCTAAAACTTGAGTTTCATTAAAAAAGTAGCTATGGTAATAAGGTGTATAATTTTACCAGTGTAATATTAAGGGTTTTGTCATGCAGAGTATCATAAGCAAAGTTCACGCTCATATGCCGTATCATCTTCTGCCCAAGTATTTGAAGTCTGTTCTTCAACAGAAGCTTAATCTGGAAATATATTTTCATCATTGGATTTTGCAGGATTTGGATAAATCAAAATGTTTGGAAACGGCAAAACTTTTAGCCGAGAACGGTTTAAAAGTAACTTTCCATGCTCCTTTTTTGGATCTGCGTCCGGCGGCCCTGGATGATAAAATCCGGCAGACGAGTCTTGACCGGATTAAGCAGGTCTTTGATTTAGCGCCTTATTTTCATCCTTTAAAAATCGTTTGCCATCCATCTTTTGACGACCGTTATTATGTGTCGGCAGATGATTTGTGGCTGGAGAACAGCGTTAAAACATGGACAGAGTTGATTGCGCGGGCTAAAGACGCTAAAACAATTATTGCCCTGGAAAATGTGTATGAAAAAAATCCGTATATTTTACGGCGTCTTTTCGATGCGCTGTCTTCAGATAAAATTTGTTTTTGTTTTGATACCGGACATTTCAATGTCTTTTCTCATGAGCCGCTTGATATTTGGCTTACGGAGTTGGGAAAATATTTAGGACATCTTCATTTGCATGATAATTTCGGACGGTTGGATGAGCACCTTCCAGTAGGCAATGGTACATTTCCTTTTGCAGAATTTTTTCAAATTCTTAAAAAAATAAAAGTAAAACCGACTATAACACTGGAAGCTCATAATCCCGATACTTTCTTGCAGTCGGTAAAGAATGTCAAAGATATGAAGCTGTTGTTTTTCTAAAAAGAGATGAATTGATTATTTTCAGAGGGAAAAATTGTTAAGGTACATATTAAAAAGAATATTGTTTATGATTCCGCTTCTACTGGGGATTACGATAATTTGTTTTTTCGTTATGCATCTGGCTCCCGGTTCTCCCACAGACTTGCAGACTCAAATGAATCCCAAGGCTTCCGCGCAGATGAAGGAACGTCTTCAGGCTTTATATGAACTGGATAAGCCGGTTCATGTTCAATATTGGTCATGGCTGAAAAAAATCAGCCATGGTGATCTGGGTGTTTCGTTTTCGTCCGACCACCGGCCCGTTAACGCAAAGATTATGGAACGTCTGCCCATTACCATCATTATAGAATTTCTTTCTCTTCTGATTATTATAGCCATTGCCATACCGATAGGAGTGCTTTCCGCTGTCCATCAGAATTCGCTTTTTGATAAGATCGCCGGAGTGTTCGTTTTTATTGGATTCGCGATTCCAACTTTCTGGCTGGCTTTATTATTAATGATATTTTTCGGCATCAATCTGGGATGGTTGCCTATTTCCGGGTTGCGTTCTTTAAATTATGAGTACCTTACACCCTGGGCGCAGTTTATTGATTTAACCAAACATTTGGTATTACCGTTATTCATTTCTTCCTTTGGAGGATTGGCCGGTCTTTCCCGTTACATGCGCGCAAACATGCTGGAAGTCATCAGGCAGGATTATATTATGACTGCCCGAGCCAAGGGATTGAGTGAAAGGGATGTAATTTACAGACATGCGCTACGCAACGCGCTTCTGCCGGCTATAACAATCCTGGGACTTTCCATTCCCGGTCTTATCGGCGGTAGTGTTATTTTTGAAACTATTTTCGCTATTCCAGGCATGGGACAGCTTTTTTATATGTCGGTTATGGCCAGAGATTACCCGACGATTATGGGTATTTTGCTCATTGGCGCAATATTAACACTTTTAGGCAATTTAATTGCCGATGTGTCGTATGCTGCTGCGGATCCTCGTATCCGCGTTTCATAATGGCTTTTTAAAAAGTCCATGTGTCACTTCGAATCCCGATGTGTCGGGATGAGAAATCTAGATTGATGATAAAGAAAGATTTCTCGTCGTCCCGACTAGTCGAGACTTCTCGAAATGACACAAGATAAATTATGCAAAGGTTTCATAATGACGGTATTAAAAATATGAATCTTTGGGAAACATTATACAGAAACAAATTGATGCTTGCCGGCAGCGGCCTTGTTTTGTTGCTGTTGTTTATATCGCTTCTGGCACCATGGCTGGCTCCTTATGATCCCGGTCAAATTGATTTGACCAATGTGCTGGCATCGCCCTCATTGCAACATTTATTCGGAACGGATCAACTAGGGCGTGATGTATTGTCCCGTATGATCTGGGGCGCGAGAATATCATTGAAAGTAGGATTCGTGGCTACCGGTGTGGCCATAATTATTGGGACCATCCTCGGGGCTGTAGCGGGATATTATGGCGGTTGGGTAGATTCAGTGATAATGCGGTTTGTAGATATTATGCTTTGCTTTCCCACTTTTTTCCTGATTCTGGCGGTAATCGCTTTTCTGGAACCTTCTATCTGGAATATCATGATCATTATTGGTTTGACAGGTTGGATGGGCGTAACAAGGCTGGTAAGGGCTGATTTCATTTCATTGCGGGAAAGGGACTTTGTTAAGGCGGCAAGAGCCATAGGAGCCGGCGACTTGCGGATCATTTTCTTGCATATCCTTCCTAACGCTATGGCTTCGATTCTGGTTGCGGCGACATTGGGTATTGCCGGGGCGATACTTACCGAATCGGCCTTGAGTTTTTTAGGCATTGGTGTGCAACCTCCTACGCCCAGTTGGGGCAATATTTTGACTGCGGGTAAAGACAATATCGATATTGCCTGGTGGCTTTCTTTTTATCCGGGCCTGGCTATATTGATTACTGTTGTGGGTTACAATCTCCTGGGAGAGGGAATAAGGGATTTGCTTGATCCGCGCCTGAAAAAATGACGTCTTCCTTCTGGTTTTTGTTCAGGCTTGATTAAATTGCAAAAATGTAATAGTAGTCGGCTCGTTCAATTCACGCAAGGAGAAGAGATTAACATGCCCCAAAAATTTGATGCAGAATTACTTGACCTTGATAAACGTATTGCTTCACGCAAGGTCTTGCTCGGCGAGGTTTCCGAAAAAGAATTACAAAACCTTTTGAAAAAACTTCCTGACGTTGCGGATAATGCCGAGGAAGTTAGTCTGGATGAAAACGAAAAATAGTTTCCTATGCTTATTGATTCCCACGCCCATTTGGAAATGAGAGAGTTTGATTCTGACCGCGAGGAAGTGATCAAACGATCCAGAGAAGCGGGAGTTGATTTTATTATCACTGTGGGAATAAATTTAGAATTCAGCCTCAAAGCTGTTAACCTTGCCCAAAAACATGAAAATATTTATGCAGCAATAGGCATACATCCCCATGATGTAGTAAACGCTGATAATAGCACCTACGACGCTCTTAAGGAGCTTGCGCACAGGAAAGAAGTTGTTGCCTATGGCGAAATCGGGTTGGATTTTTTCCGTAATCTTTCACCTCAAGAAAAACAATTAGAAGCATTTGGCCGGCAACTGGAATTGGCTCAGGAACTTAATCTTCCTGTCATTATCCATGATCGTGAAGCTCATAAGCAGTCTATCGAAATCGTTAAATCATCAAGGGTGCGCCGCGGAGTATTTCACTGTTTTTCCGGAGATTACGAAATGGCTAAAAAGTGCACTGATCTTGGATTTTACATCTCAATTCCCGGCGTGGTGACATTTGATAAATCTAAAACACTTCAGGAAGTCGCCCAGCGCCTTCCTCTTTCTAATTTATTGCTGGAAACGGATTGTCCCTATCTTGCCCCTGTTCCGCACCGCGGCAAAAGGAATGAACCTTCTTATGTTATTCATACGGCAAAAAAAGTGGCTGAAATCAAAAAAGTTTCATGGGAAGAAGTTGCTGAGGTAACTGCTTGCAATACAATGAATCTTTTTGGTATTAAAGCTACCGGCATTAATTAGCTGTATATTCTTCAATAAATATTATTATATTCGATATCGAAATGATGAAAGATAACTCGAAAGCCGTTGTTCTTCTTAGTGGAGGGATTGATTCCGCCACGACACTGGCTATTGCTAAAGACAAGGGATTTGATGTCTACGCGTTGAGCTTTCGTTACGGACAACGGCATGTTGTAGAGTTGGAAGCAGCAAAGCGTGTTGCTCTATGCAACAAAGTTACTGAACATCTGATAATCGATATTGATTTGCGCCGGATCGGCGGCTCTGCATTAACTGCGAATATCGCTGTTCCTAAAAGTAGAAATGTGGAACAAATGGGAAAAAATATTCCGGTAACTTATGTTCCGGCGCGTAATACTATATTTCTTTCTTATGCTTTGGCCTGGGCGGAAGTGATCGGAGCTGACGATATTTTTATTGGAGTAAATGCCCTGGACTACAGCGGTTATCCGGATTGCCGTGCGGAGTATATTGCCGCTTACGAACAAATGGCCAATTTGGCGACAAAAGCCGGTGTGGAAAGCGGGGAAAAATTAAAAATTAATGCGCCGCTAATCAACATGAGTAAATCGCAAATTATCCGGAAGGGCATTGAACTGGGAGTCGATTACAGTCTGACGCACAGTTGCTATGATCCTCTTCCTTCAGGTGAAGCCTGCGGCGAATGTGATTCCTGCCTTTTACGTTTGAAAGGTTTCAGGGATGCCGGTGTTAAAGATCCTGTCAAATATAAAAATGAGGGTTGACTTTGAGTTATTTTATCAAAGAGATATTTTATTCAATTCAAGGCGAGGGTTTTTATTCCGGTCGCCCGGCTGTTTTTTGCCGTTTTGCCGGCTGTAATTTATGGTCAGGAAAAGAAGCCGACCGCAAAAAAGCCGTTTGTAAGTTTTGCGATACCGATTTTATCGGATGTGATGGACCCCAAGGGGGGGAATTCCCCAAACCAGATCACTTAGTAGAAAGAATTTGCAAACTATGGCCGGAAAAAAAATTAAAAACAGTCCGGCCGTTTGTTGTCTGCACAGGCGGAGAGCCGTTATTGCAATTGAATGTAGAGTTAATTGAAGCTTTGCACACAAAGGGATGGGAAATAGCCGTCGAAACGAACGGCACACTCTTGCCACCACCGGGAATCGATTGGATTTGCGTTAGTCCCAAAGCCGGTGCTAAGCTATTATTACGTTCGGGGCAGGAGTTAAAATTGGTATTTCCTCAGCAGGGAGCCCAGCCCGAAAAATACGAGGCGCTGGATTTTCAGTTTTTTTTTCTGCAGCCGATGGATTCACCAGATCGTGAAAAAAATACTCGATTGGCCTTGGAATATGTACTGTCTCATCCAAAATGGCGGTTGGGTTTGCAGACACATAAAATTTTAGGCATAAAGTGAGGATATTAAGTGGAAATTTTCAAGGTATTTAAATTTGATGCGGCTCATCGTCTTCCCAACGTTGATCCCGGACATAAATGTTTCAAGGTTCATGGACACTCCTACACTGTCGAAATTCATCTTAGGGGTTTGGTTGATCCGCAATCCGGCTGGTTGATAGATTTTGATGATATTGAAAAAGCTTTTAAACCACTACACGACCAACTGGATCATAAATATTTAAATAATATTGACGGGCTTGATAATCCAACATCGGAAAATGTTGCCAAATGGATCTGGGAAAATATTCATTCGGCATTGCCGCAAGTAAATAAAGTTATTTTACGGGAAAGTCCCGAATCGGGCTGCATCTATCAAGGTGAAGAATAGAGAGGGGTTTTGTTTAGATATTATCTAATGTAAGGAATACAATATAAATATGCACATTTTCAAAAAGGACTTCTTAGGGATTCTCTCCATTGTGGTTCTTGCAGCATTTGTCCTGGCTCTAATGGCCGGATGTTCTATGCAAACGCCTTCAATCAAGCCGGATGCAACTGTTGTATCTCTACCTGCACCCCAACCGCAGCAACAAGAAAAGCCAAAGCCACAACCGCAGCAAAAGATTCAACAGCCGCCCGTCATGAATGTTACTAAAGAACTGAAAAAATATACCGAGATGCTGGAGAAACAATGCGCTAGATACGGCTGGACTGACATCAAGCCGGGAGAAATACCATGGGAATATTATCGCACGACCAGGAAAAAACGCCCGCTCATTTTTGCACATTTTGGCGATTCGGAAAAAAATTGTGTTCTTTTTCTGGGAGGTGTTCACGGTGATGAATTGCCGACTGTCTATCTCATGCTCAAGCTTGCTCACTATATCAAAGACAATCCGCAAATTTTTAAAGATAAGTGCATTATTATAGCGCCGCTTGTTAATCCCGATGGTTTCTTTTCCAAAGCTCCCATGCGGGTTAATGCCAATGGAATTGATCTCAATAGAAACTTTCCGACCAGAGACTGGTATAATAAATCTCTGAAACAGAAAAATTCGAATAGCAGTAAACGCAAACGTTATTATTCCGGACGAAGGCCCGCGTCGGAACAGGAAACTATGTTTCAGATTGCTTTAATAAAGAGGTTCAATCCGCAAAAAATACTCTCTGTTCATTCGCCGCTTAATTTCTTCGATTATGACGGTCGCATATCTGATCTGGATACATTCGAACGCTGGCTGGAAATGATAAGCAGGGAATCACATCATCCATTAAAGAAATTTGGTTTCTATCCCGGTTCTTTAGGGAATTATGCCGGCAATGAAAGAAATATCTTTACATTGACATTAGAATTGCCTTCATCCAACGCCGGCAAAGCTAAAGAATATTACAATAGGTTTCAGGCATCGATTTTAAAATTTATCAATCTTTCTGTGGTAGAGGATGATTAAATTTCTGATTTTCGGAGAGCTAAATGGCTCTCGGGCAAATGCAAATAAGGTGTGATTATGTATCTGTTTGACAAAGACGTTCTGCTGGAACAAAAAGACGAATTTGATTTTGAAGGAATTGTTTCCCCCAACTGGTCGATCAATGCAAATCCTAACGGCGGATATCTGACGGCTTTTCTGGCTGCGGCCATGCAAAAAAAGAGTGATAAAAAATGGCCGGTCATCGTTACCGCGAATTTTCTTGGCAAATGTGAGACGGAAAAGAAATCCAAAGTGGCGGTGGAAGCTATTTCCACAGGGTATTCATTAAATCGCTTTCAGGCCAGCCTGATTCAGGATGGTGTGGAAAGAACCCGTGCCTGGGCGACATTAATGAATGAAAGTAGCTGCGACCAAAGCGCGAACCGGTACGAAAAAGATGCCCCGGAAATGCCCGCGCGAGAAGAGTGTTTTCTGTTTCCGCATGTGCCGGCATACACATTATATGATCACATGGATGTTTTGCTGGCGCCTTCCTGCGCCGGATGGATAAAAGGTGAAAGTAATTTATCGCCGGTTTCCGAACAAAAGGGATGGATAAAATTCAAAGATGACCGTCCCTGGGATGCTCTTTCTCTTCTTTTAATTGCTGATTCTTTTCCGCCGCCGGTGCTGGCCAGTCATGGGATTGTGGCATGGGTGCCGACAATCGAATATTCAGTCAGCGTCAGAGATATTCCCGATACGGCATGGATTAAAGCGGTTTTCCGCTCTCATTATCTGACCAGTGATATTGTGGAAGAAGACGGCGAACTATGGGATGAAAGTGGTAAACTTCTGGCGATATCGCGGCAGATTGCCCAGTTTAGAAAATATTAAATCTAACTGCTTGTAACTTTTTCAGCTAACAGAGGGAAAGTATAATTGATCTAATCTGCCGGCTTTTTGGCGAAATGCTGTTTTATTCCCTTAAGAACTGTAACGCATCTGCCCATTTCACGGTACGCGGGGAGTCCCGCATTCTCGACAAGGCTTCTCATATGGTCGGCGAAATCTTTTCTCCCTTCCACCCATAAAACCGTTGGTTTTTTATGCTTTTTAATAAGTGCCGCGAGTTCTTCGATAAACTCCCGTCCAACCAGTGGTGTGGCGTAGCTGTGAAATATAATCGAATCGACAGCCGGATCATTTACTACTGCATTAAGAGAGCGTCTGAATACTTTTTCAAAGCCGTGGCGCTCAATTGCTATCCAGAGATCAAGAGGATGGTCGGGTTTGTTCCACGGAGGAAAAAGCTCTGCGATAGAGTCAAAAGTCTTGTTCGAAAGCTTGGCCAACTTAAGCCCGCAATCATCCATCAAATCTGTGGTAATGGTTCCGGCTCCTCCGGAAAAAGTGAGAATAGCCGTGCCGCCTCCGGGACGATAAATCATTTTTTTGGAAAAAGCTCTGGCCATGTCCGTGAGTTCGGCCGGATCAAATACTTCGATTATGCCGGCTTGCCTGAACGCTCCGCGTGTGACCTGGTAATTTCCCGAAAGACTTGCCGTATGGCTCTGAGCTGCCCGGGCGCCTTCGGAGCTTCTGCCTCCCATGAGAACGATAATCGGTTTGTTTGTTTTTTTCGCAAGATTGATAAATCTTCTTCCGTCTACAAGTGATTCGAGATAACATCCGATTACTTCAGTTTCGCTGTCGTTGATCATGTATTCCAGAATGTCGCTTTCATCAATGTCGCATTTATTACCGATGGAACAGGCCTTGCTAACGCCCATGACTCCTTCCTGCAGAGCGTGAAGAAGAAAACCGGCGGAAAGCATGCCGCTTTGAACAATCAAACCAACGTTTCCGCCTCTGAACACATCCGGCCATACTGCGGAATGAATAAAGGAAAACACATAAGTTCTGTTGCCGTCAACGTACCCCATGCAATTGGGACCCCATAACCTTATGCCTGCTTTAGCCGCGTTTCCTAAAGCAAGCTTCTGAAGCCTTTGGCCTTCTTTTCCAGCTTCATCGAATCCGCCCGATTCGATGATGATTCCTTTTGCACCTTTTTTGGCGCATTCATTTACCGTATGCGGAAGTTCTTTCGAAGGAATAAAATATATGGCAAGATCGATATTGCCGGGAATTGAAGCTACATCGGGATAGCAGGTGAGTCCTAAAATTTCACCGTAACTTTTATTGACCGGATAAATTTTCCCTTTAAATCCGGCCATGACATTTTTAAGAATGTGATATCCGCCTTTGTTTTGGTTACTGGAGGCTCCGATAATGGCAACACTTTTGGGGTTAAAAAAACAATCTAGCATTTAAAATTCTCCATTTTACACATAGCGCACTCTACTGCGCTTTTTATTACATGTTTTTTTGTGTCCCCCGCTGGCGGGAGATTAAGGGGGTGGAAGTTTTAATTAAGACGTATCCACCTTCGTCCCGATGATTCATCGGGACACCTCCGTCAGCGGAGGATAGGCAATGACAGCTTTATTTCAAAACCACCAGTGCGTCGACAGCAACCGGTTTGTCTCCGCAGATAATCAGCGGATTAATATCAATCTCAGCGATGGAATCGTACTTTATCCCCAAATCTCCTACTCCGACAAGAGCTTTAGCCAGGGATTCTCTGTCCACCGCCGGGCTTCCTCTGAATTCGCCGAGTAATTTTTTCGTTTTTATTTCATCTATCATTTCCAGAGCGTCTTCCCGTGTTAGAGGCGCCACGCGGAAAGTCACATCTTTTAATGCTTCCGTAAATATGCCGCCCAAACCGAACATGACGCAAGGACCGAAACTAGGATCACGTGAAAGACCAATCACAAACTCGCGAGAACCACGAACCATTTTTTCCACAAGTATTCCATCGAGATTTTTTGCCTTAGACGTGAGTTCGTCAAAGACCTGTGCGACCTGATCAGAATCAGTTATGTTTAACGCAACCATACCTGCTTCTGTTTTGTGGGAAAGTTCGGCAGAGCATCCCTTCATAACCACAGGATAGCCCATCGCTTCAGCTTCCCGAATTGCCTCTTCCTTGGTTTTGGTTAGAGCCGCCGCTGCGACAAAAACGCCAGCCGATTCTATTACCAGCCTCGATTCATATTCTGACAGCGTCTTTCGTCCTTCCTTTACAGCTTTTTTAATTACATCCAGCATAGTTTCTCCTCATAAGTAAACTTGAAGTAACTAGTTTATTTTACCGAAGCTTGTCAAGGATTTGTTAGTGAGTCCCAAGTTTCAGAAGCGTAGCGCACTGAAATTTGTTGGACGAACTACCCCAGGAGCGAAGCGACGTGGGGATTTGAGACTCACTGATAATGAGACACAAACTTCAAAAACAAAGTGCACTGAAGCTTGATTGACGAAAAGGATTGCTTTTTTGTGGAGGTTCTTTCTTCTTTCCCCAATTACGACAACCTTTCAATAGTAAATTATCAATAAAAATGGATGAATTTTAAAGTGACTTCTGGTACAAGTTTATTCGTTCGCTAGCACTTAAACTTGCCGGATAAATCAATTAATGTATTCTGAGGTGTCATAAATGAAAATGGGAAAAGATTATCAAATATCGTCCTCTATGCATGAAGGAATTCTTGAAATTGTCCTAAAAGGTAAATTAATAACGAGCGACGTTGAAGGGCTACAAATTAGAGTAACTGATATCGTAGAAGCAAAAGGAGCAAAAGCCCTGTTAGTAGATTCCCGCAAACTTGATGGACGAAATGTAAGTATTGCGGAAATGTTTGTTTCTGCCAGACGCGACTTTACTGATAAGCCGAAGTTGATTACTGCCGTTGTAGACCGCTTAGAGAATTCGGATTTATTATCATTTATGGAAACTACGGCATTAAATGCCGGTTGGAAATTTAAATGGTTTACCGATATGGATGCTGCAAGAGACTGGCTTAAAAGTAAACAAACAAAATAAAAAAAAGGCAACCAGCCTATTGTGATATTACGTCCTTTCTGTCCGTAATCCTCAATTCTAATAACTGTTCACTACTGAAAGCGAATAGAGTGAAGATTGAAGCATTAGTCGCATCATACCCCAAAGTTTGCTTGGCAGTACAATATTCGTGATTGAGTTACAGGACTGTATTTTTATACTTTTAAATCAACAAAAAAAGAGTATCTGCTTTAACGGCTAAAGCAATACGACGGTTGTTAAAATAGACCTACAGCCAGCCTGAAAATCAAGGAGTAGAAATTATGGAACCGGACGAAAAAAGCGGAATTACCGCAACCATCAAAGATGTTTCCCAGTCAGGCTTTGCAAAAATCCAGACAAGCATCATGGAGACAATGGGTTTTGGTAAAACTGCGACAATCAGCGCCTTGATTTTGATTGTTCTGGTTGCTGTATTGATTGTTTTTTTGTTTATCAATTCAACTCCGCCTAAAACCATCATCATGACGAGCGGTGATGACAATAGCATGTTTTATAAAATTGCCGATAAATATGCCAAGATATTGGCCCTCAACGGCGTTAAACTCAAAGTTATCAAGTCTGAAGGGTCGCTGGAAAATCTGGAGAGATTATCCAATCCTTCCTATCGTGTGGATGTGGGCTTTGTGCAGTCGGGTTTGGCCAAGGGACGAAAGATTGATAATCTGGTTTCTCTGGGCAGCGTTGCGTTCGAGCCACTGTTTGTTTTTTACAGAGGAAACAAACCCGTAGAGTTTCTTTCACAATTTACAGGAAAAAAGCTGGCAATAGGCCCGGATGGCAGCGGCACAAATCATCTGGCTACAAATTTGTTATCGATGAATGGAATAGAACCGGAGGAGCCCCCGGAGGCGCCAACCGAATTATGGGAAATGGATGACGAGGAAGCAACTCAGGATTTACTAAATGGGAAAGTTGACGCCGTATTTTTTATGGCGGATTCGGCTTCCTCCAGATTGATGCGCAAACTGCTGCACGAGCCTGGAATAAAACTTATGAATTTTGCGCAGGCCGATGCCTATACGCGCCGTGTAGGCTATTTGAACAAATTGGTGCTTCCGAAAGGTGCCATTGATTTTGGAAAAAATGTTCCCGATCATGACATTACTTTAATTGCACCTTCAGTTGAACTTATCGCCCGCAGTGATTTGCATCCGGCTCTTTCTGATTTGCTGCTGGAAGCGGCAAAAGAAATTCACGGCCGGGCAACTCTGTTTCAAGGCAGGGGAGAGTTCCCTGCGCCTCTGGAACATGAATTTCACATCAGTGATGATGCCAGTCGTTATTATAAATCAGGGAAAAGTTTTCTGTACAGATATTTCCCGTTCTGGATGGCGAGCCTTATCAGTCGCATTTTGGTTGTTTTTCTGCCCATCGTTTTAATATTAATTCCGGGATTGCGTGTTATACCTGCGATCTACAGGTGGGGAACAAAAATGCGTATTTACCGGTGGTACCGTCAATTGCTGGCTCTCGAGCAGAGCATGATTACTCAAATAGGTACAGATCAACAGAAAGAATTACTGGCACGCCTTGATCAGATAGAGCAGGCCGTAGACAGTATGAAGATTCCGGCATCTTTTGCCGATCAATTCTATGTTTTGAGAGGCCATGTCGGTTTTGTCAGGGCAAGGCTTTTGGAACGCAAGACAACAAACTGATGTAATCACACGCGCCAATTGCAGGTAATGTAAAAACAAACAAGAAGATACACTCTTCTTTCGTAACCAAGATTCCCTTGACATAAAAAAGGGTACTTCTTATAGTGCTTACATTCAGAAACAATGTCTCATCAAATCAAAAATCATAAGAGGTGCGCAAATGGATTTAAATAAAAGATTTCCAAAAAAACGCGTCATCATTACCGGTGCAGGCAGCGGCATAGGCAGGGCGCTGGCGTATGAATTTGCGAAAAAGCAATGGAATATTGTCATTGCCGAGATTAATGACAGTCGGGCAAAAGAAACGGCCGATCAGGTAAAAAATCTCGGGGGTAAAGCAATTACCGTGCATTGTGACGTTACCAAACACGCTGACCTCGAAAAAACTATTGAAACCGCAACAAAGGAATTGGGCGGAGTTGACATAATGATGAACAATGCGGGAGTGTCAGCAGGCGGATATATGGAAAGGATATCCCTTGAGGATTGGGACTGGATTCTCGATATAAACTTAAAAAGCGTCATATATGGATGCCGTGCTGTAATACCTTTGTTTAAGAAACAGCAGTCGGGATATATAATCAATGTTGCATCCTACGCCGGCCTGGTTTGTCTGCCGGAGATGTGCAGTTATAATGTGGCAAAAGCAGGAGTAATTGCAGTTTCCGAAACACTAAGAACAGAACTTTCCACTTCAGGTATTGGAGTATCGGTAGTGTGTCCGTCCTTCATTAAAACAAATCTAATGGATCAGTTTCGTTCCCCTGATGCAAGGCAGCGTAATTTAGCCCAGGGATTTTTCAATAAATCAATTATGTCAGTTGAAGCCGTGGCGCGGTGCATAATAAAATCAGTTTCACATAACAAGATGCATATACTTCCCCAGATTGACGCAAAATATATGTGGTGGTCAAAACGGCATTTCCCATGGCTATATTTTAAATCTTCAGCATTCATTTATAAGAAGGGATTAGTGGAGAAATTTCTAGGCGTAAATTCCAATAAAGTGTGATTAATCAGTTCTGCAGAAGGAGATTTATGAAATTCTTTCGATGTTTTGTTTATCGAAAAATATTGGATCCTTTCCCTTTGATGCAAAAATCTGCTTTGTTAATCAGCAGAGAAGGCTTTTCAGTTTTTTATCACAAAGTGAAAAGAAAACTGAAACAATATTTATGGCGATTCATATATGTGGACCGCTCGCTAATAACATACCCCTCCGAAATAGTTTCATCAAAGACTTATGTCCAACTTAGAGACTTCCAAATGAAGGCCGACAAAGAGGTTATCAGAAAGAAGCTAAGGACGATAATTGAAGAAATCGAGAAGAAATGAGGTATGTGAAAAGTGAAGGGTCTAATTTCTGTTATCGTTGTCAATTATAATGCTTTCAAATATTTGATACCTTGTTTTGTATCACTGAGCAAGATAGATAAAGATGATTACTCACTTGAAATAATTATGGTGGATAACTTGTCTCAAGATGGATCTGTCTCTGCAATTAAAGATAAGTTTCCTGAAATTAAAATTATAGAAAACGATGTCAATAATTATACGAAAGCACTAAACCTTGGTATACGGTCATCCGTCGGTAATTATGTCGCGGTTTTGAATCCTGATACCATTGTAGAAAAAAATTGGTTTACGGGGATTCTCGATATAATGGCCGGAGATGACAAGATTGGTGTAGTCCAAAGTAAGATACTCTTTTCTGACAAAAATGCCATCAATAGCGTAGGAGTTGAAGAAATTGAAGACTTTAACTTCCGGGATATCGGATTTGATGAGAAAGATGCAGGAAAGTACGACAAGACAATGGAAATAAATTTCTTTTCAGGTGGCTCGGTTTTTTTTAAGAGGAATTGCCTGGTGGATGTTGGCGGTTTTGACGAAGATTTCGTGATGTATATGGAGGATGTCGATTATAGCATCCGATGTCGTGACAAGGGATGGCGCATATTCTATTCTCCTCAAAGTATCGTTTATCATAAATATCATGGCGTAACATCTTCTGCGTTATGTGAATACTATTGTTCAAGAAACAGATTGCTTCTCCTTGGGAAGCGTTTCCCTTATAAATTGCCGGGCAGTATTAAAACGTCCATTTTTTACTTTAAAAATGACATGAAAAATCTGTATCACTCTCTGATTCAGGCAATAAAAAAAATGGCCGAATATCAACCTACGGAAATTATTATCAAGATTCTCGATGATCTGAAAGACATCGTTCCGAAAGTTTTTGGACCCCGGAAGGCAGTTAACTTTTTCAGCCAGTTGGAAGTGGCATTGGATCTGCGGAAAATAAAGATTGGAATTTATGATCATGCTTTTCATTTTGTCGGTGGTGGGCAGCGCTATGTAGCTAAATTAGCGGAAACACTTCAATATAAATATGATATTACATATATTGCAAATAAAGATATTACACTTGAAAAGTACAAAGAATGGTTTGATATTGACCTATCCAATTGCAAATTGAAAATCATTAAAATACCTTTCTTTCAGAAAGCCGACCGTTATTATATTGATGAAGGCATAGTTATCAACGAAGAGACTAATCCTTTCGATATAATAAGTCAGGAAAGTATGCACTACGATATATTCATTAATGCTAATATGCTGACTAAGGTAAAACCATTATCTGTTATAGCCATTTTTATTTGTCACTTTCCTGATGGGGAAAAAGAAAAATATTTTAGTGTGGATCATTACGATTATCTCTTAACTAACGGTGATTATACCTCCTTCTGGTTGAAGCAAAAGTGGGGTCTTAATTCTGCATTGCGTCTGTATCCTCCCGTTGATATGTATCATGGCAACGAAGGGTCTGATGGAAAGTCAAAAGTTATCCTGTCCGTATCCAGATTTGAACCCAGTGGAAGTAAAAAACAGCTGGAGATGATAAGGGCGTTCTGCAAGCTCTGCGAAAGAGACCAATATGTGAAGAAGGAATGGCGATTCATAATTGCGGGTGGCAGTTCAGGAGATAATTTCTACTTTAATAAAGTAAAAAGAGAAATAAATGCGATTAATGTGACCAATATTGAATTAATGCCGAACCTGACTAACTCGGATATTTTGAAACTATACGGTGAAGCATCAATATTCTGGCATGCCTGTGGTCTGGGTGAAAAGGATCCCCAACTGGTCGAACACTTCGGGATGACTACCGTCGAAGCGATGCAAAACTACTGTGTGCCCATTGTGATCAATGATGGTGGACAAAAAGAAATTGTCGAACATGAGATAAGTGGATTCCTGTTTAGCACAGTGGAAGAGTTGGTATCATGGACATTAAAAGTCATAGATGATGATGAATTGAGAAAAAGAATTGCTCAAGGTGCGTACGAAAAAAGTCACAGATTCAATGCTGAAATATTCACAAAAAACGCTCTGTCTTTTTTCTCAAATGTTGAGAACCGACTAAAAGGCGGGGAACCTTTGTCCCCGACCTAAAAAATAAAGGAAACGAATCATTATGCTCACGTGGCTGAAAAAAAAACAAAAGTCGGCCGGAATGCGTCTCCGGAAGGTCGATCCCGGCGCGATCCTGCCGGTTCCTTCGCATTTTTATTATGTCCTTCCCGGTACCGGCATTTATGGCGGAGTTAAAAAAGGCTTCCATTGTGCGGATCTGCTGACCGATAGCGGATATCCCTGCACTGTTGCCACTCAGGATGGAACGCGCTCTACCTGGTTTGAGAACCATAGCCCCGTCATTACGCGGGAAGAATTAGTCAGGCGGTGTGAACCAACGGATGCAATTCTTTTTTCTTGTCCGGCAGATGCCCCTGACATCGATTCCCTGCCTGCAGGACGAAAGATTCTTCACATGCAGGGGGCCAACACAGCAGGGGATTGGAAGATGATCGATCCGGCCCGTGGGTATGAGTGCATTTCGCATGGTTTGCACATGACGTATCAGCTCCAATTACGGGGGCGCGTGGCGCCGTATGTGGCCATGGGGATTCCGGATGTTTTTCGATGGCAGGGCGAGCCGAAAGTGTCCCAAAGCATAGCCGTCATGCCCCGAAAAGGGGAAGCCGTGATCAGAGCGGTTCAACAAGGGCTACCCGAGGCCAACTTCATCATGATTGATGGATTGTCCGAAACGGAGACGGCGGCTAGGTTGAAGAGTGCGGATCTTTTTCTGGCAATATCCGAAAATGAAGCTTTGGGATTGCCTCCGCTCGAATCCATGTGCGCCGGCTGTTGTGTGATCGGTTTTCCCGGGATAGGCGGATTTGAATTCATGCGTCATTTGGAGACTGCTTATTTGATTCCGAATGGTGATATAGCCGGATTAATATCGGGGTTGCGGTGGCTGCTGACCGACCCCATCTGGCGGGATGCGTTGCGGCAAACAGGGATGGACTTTACGAAATACTACACGATGGAACGGGAACGGCGTTATTTGTTGCGAGCTTTGGGCTTGATTGATCGTTCAGGCGGTTCATAAACGACCCCTTACCTGTGAGGAGCGAAAATTGTGGGATTGCTTTCACGTGCCTATCGAATCAGCAGGCCTTATCGGAAGCCCAGGTATCTCTGGCTGGATTTGGGGGATCCCGGCGTTTTCATCCGGCCATCGGGACCTTTGGAAAAGTGGCAGGATCACGGGTTGGGACTGTTGCGCACCTATCTGGCTCGGGCCGGGGTTGAGACCCGGGTGGCCTCAACACGGAATGTAAGGGATCTTCGCGGCTTGCATCATACATTCCTCTCGGCTGATGTGCTGATCATGAACGTACGCAGCGCATTTTTCCCTCTCGCACGTCATGCCGCGACTCTTTACAAGCATGCCAGGCCGGATGGATGGGTGATAGCCGGTGGTATGCATGCGGAAGTTGCACCCCACGAGATGGAAGCTATCCCGGCTTTCGACCGGATTTGTTCCGGTCCGGGAGAGGGGATTATCGTTGACCTATTGAAGGATCCCGGCGCTTTTCCCCGGCTGGTTCAGGGTACGGGAACAAAATCGATGAACGACTGGCCGCTGATCAACCGCGAATTATGGCCCAGACCTGGTGTTGCGAAATATCTTTGGCCCTTGGAACCGACCTGCGGATGGGGGCCTTCTCCGGTTGCCACGATTTTGACGAGCCGGGCCTGCCCCTGGCAGTGCGTGTTCTGCAATGAAGCATCATATCTCCCGCACCAGGGACGCCGGAGTCCCGAGGCGGTGATTGAGGAATTAAATGAACTCGACCGGGCGTATGGGCCAATTGGCTCTGTGGTGATTCATGATTCAATGTTTTTTCAGCATCCGGCCTGGTTAAGGCAATGGTTGGATCTTTACCCCCGGCGTGCCCGGAAA
This sequence comes from Deltaproteobacteria bacterium HGW-Deltaproteobacteria-2, assembly GCA_002840505.1. Classification (NCBI taxonomy): domain Bacteria; class Deltaproteobacteria; species Deltaproteobacteria bacterium HGW-Deltaproteobacteria-2. Next base: position 263,902 of record PHBC01000006.1, read on the forward strand.
TGCTGGCCGTATTGGGCGGCCTGCCGTTCGGATACAGTCAGGCGTTGGCCTGATCTATTCGAAGCTCTTGTGCGCGAGACAAATTGGAATACCATTTCAATCGGATTCGAGTCGGGGAGCGACCGGGTACTGCAGATTTTGAACAAGGAATGCACAGCGGCTGACAATTATTTTGCCATCGAACTCCTGAATCGGATTGGAGATGATTTTGTCCGGCAGGGCAAGGAACCCCCGAAGTTTTGGGCCAACATCATGCTGGCCATTCCCGGTGAAACCCGGGAGGACGCATTCGACACGATGCGTATGGTCCAGCGCATGAACTATAAACATCTTTCCCCCGCATTTTTTGCGCCCTATCCAGGTTCCGTGCTCGGTTACCAGATGATGAAGGAGGGGTCCAGTCTGTTGACGGCCGATAACTACCACCGGTATCCGCATGATGAGAAGGTCAGAGGAATGAATTATGCGTTTTACCGGGAATTGTTGGCCGGTAACTATGACGATGAAGTCGCCAGGCGCCGTGAACCGTCGGCGGCATTGACGAATGATCCGTTTGTTCGGCATCAATTTTATCTGTTTGAAACCATGGATGGCCGGCGCAAATTGACTTACGGTGAGAATCCGAAGCAGGCCTTGGATATTCTTCGTTCAAGGGGCGGAGCAGGGGAAGAGAATCGAATTTGCGAGGAACGTTGGATCAACGTTTCTAAATCCGAGTTGCCGTTTATCATTTCCAACCTGGGGCAAGGGCAGAATCAATAAATATAATTGACGGAACCGGCGTCCAGCGTGAAAGAACAATTCCTGTTAAATAATCTGTTGACAGTCGTTCTGTGTTTCAGATAAAAAAATAGCATGAAACTATCAGCCACAAGGTCGGCTGTGCGCCATGCACGAATCACTTCAGGACAATGGGATCTGCTGCTACATTGGAATCCCCTATTTCCGAAACATCGCCAAGTTGTATATTGAACGAGGGCCGGGAACAAGGGGACCCGTGTTCGATCTTTCCAACGTCTATCGTTACACCCACGGGGATCCGGAGCAAGTAGAAACCTCGTGGCTTGAACAGCTGAACTCTAACTTAATATATGTTAATTTATTTACGGCGGCTCACGGCGTTGTGCTACATCGTCAGATATAATATTTTTGCGTGACGAGTGTTGCCTGATCAGGATTATCAATGGAAAGGAAGAATCTGACCAGCATCTAATGAGTATAAATGTATCTAAAAAGATGATTTGTCATGTCCCCTTTAAAAAAATGGGGTGGAAACCAGCTATTTTCACCGGGCTAATCATTGCCATACTTTTTACTGTTTTCTGTAGCATTCAGTTGACAGCACAGGGTATGTACTATGACGAATTGCATCAGGCAACTGGATCGTTCTACAAGGATAAAGCACCACTTTGTCCCCTCGTCATACGGGGAATCCCTGTAATGAATACGAGTTATAGTGGAGCAATCAAAACTAATATTTACGGGATATATCTCAAATATTCTAAATGCAATTTTAGTATAATCAGTTGGCGGCTGTTGGGTATTTTTTTTGTCGTTGCTGGAGTAATACTCTTCTGTGTTATTGGTGGCAGCGATTTGTCCATTGGCGGATTACTCTTGTTTCTGGTTCTTCTTTTGACCGACATAACGGTTGTTTTGACGACTCGTCATGATTGGGGTCCTACTGCTTTAGCCCTTTTATTCAGACTTGTATTTATTGCTACTTGGATCCATGGCGAAACCGGAAATTATACATCAAAAGGCAATACTTTCCTCCTTGGAAGCATTGTTGGAATAAGTATCTTTGAAAAGTTATCATCATTTGTTCTTGTCGTGCCATTGATATTGATTCTTCTGCTGAGTCATGGCAGGCGGTCTCTTCGTCATGGGTTGACTTGCATAGCTGGACTTATACTTGGGGTAATGCCCTTGATATTAGTAAACGTTGCTACATTATCAAGAAAAGGATGTTTAATCTCTGTTAGTAACGTCGCTGCTCAAAATAACTTTTCGCTTTACGGATTCGTGAAATATATTTTTGAATATTTGTCACTTGGCGGAGGAGCTATTCTTAGGCATGGTATATTGGGGACAACTGGGACGACAAGCTTTTATGCTGATGGCTTTCTTATCGGTACACTTCTTCTGTTGATTGCCGTGATTGCTGTGCGCTACTCGAAGAGGAATAAGTTCCTGCGTATGTCTGGAATTATGCTCTTATGTTATGGAACCGTGGGAATTAGCCTTTATTTCTTGCCGCAGATTACTTGGGTGCATCACTGGATTATAGGAACACCCTTTCAATATGCTGCCATATCGTTTGCATTTATTGGCTTGCTGGACCAAAATGGTGACATTCAGCTTGGCCGGAAATTCCTTCGGATAACCCTTGTATGTATTATCGGCTGCTTGCTGATTTCGCGGTTATTCGGCATGATCTCAGTTGGGAAATCGCTTCTTCAATGCGATGCTTCCATAAAATGGGACCATTCCCTGACAGAGATTGGATACTTTGCTGCCAGGCAATCCAATGATAGTTTTTTTATTGCTGCTGATTGGGGTGTCGGGACACAGATTTACTGCTTGACCAATGGACAAACGGATCTCGTTCATGAGCTCTTCTGGAACTATAAAGGTCTGGCAGATATAGAACGTGTAATCGGAATAACAAGGAAAAACAACTTTTACGTGGTTGTAAAAAAACCTGAATCAGGAGTGAATCATCATGTCACTTCTCGCATAATGCAAGACGTGGAATTACTAGCAGGTTGGAAGGAAGTGCCGATTGAGAAAGAGATGGCTGGATTAAAGGCAATACAAATTAGAAAATTTCAAAAAGTTGTAAGAGACTGAAAACTTTTGATTCTCTAATTTGTGGCTCTTGTCGGTTTAAATATTGCTTTGCATAATTCGAGATTCTCCCAATTGCTGACCCCCCAGTCGTCGCACCTTTTGCCGACATTCGGATTTGTATGGATACATTGACCTGGATCGTCTGATCCATCTATGTTTCTCTTTTATGCCTTATTATTTATTGAAAAAATGTGTTGTATAAAAACTGACTTCTTCCTATTATGACTTTGATCATAATTTCCGTACTTAAATTTTGAAGCCGGAGCTGTTTCATTTACTATGGCCTGTGTTTGTTTCTTAATCCATGGAAGCGATGCTTATTACGAAGCGGGACGCGAAGCCGTTCGCTCTGTTTTGGAGCTGACTGATTTTCCTGTGTTTGTAAGCTGCGACAATAGTTCCCGGCTGAAGTTGAGATCGTCCCGACTGCGTGTTGCCGAATACAGCCGGTATCCGGGAGCGCATCGTTCGTGGAGGTTTCTGGGCAAATTCCGGGCGCTGGAGGCCTGTATCCGCAGCAGCAACGAGGATCTGCTGCTGTTCCTTGATGCCGATGCGTTGCTGCTTAAACCGCTGGATGACCGGCTGGTGCGGGCGGCGCTCAATCAGCATCTATTGGGCATGGTTGAACAGACAACCATTACCGGATCGACGATGAGCCGGGCTGCCTTCTGGGAGCACTACCGCCAGCATTCACTGGCGTTCATTGCCCCGGACCTTGCTCCGCCGGCACTGTCGGCGTTTCGCTTCTTTAACAGCGGTGTGATTATCGGGCACAGACTGGCAATTGCCGCTGTCACCCGTTGGGCATTGGCCCAGATCAGCAGAAGTAGTTCGGATCATAATATCGGGCAGCATATGATCGCGGATCAGGATTACTTCCAGGTTTGGACGAACAACCTTTATCCGGGTACATGCCAGGAGCTACCGTGGAAATGGAACCACTGTGAAAACTGGGATGCCGGTTTTCCCCGCGGGGGAGCGCGAATCGCTCATTTCAGCAATTTCTGCAACGGGCCTGAACAGCATACAGCAGCGCGTATGCGAACGCTTCGGTTTTGTAGAGATCCGCTAAGATATATAGCGCGGAAAATTGTTCAATCGAGGGAGGAGCAAAGTGGGGTTTGCTGAGAGAGAGTTGACGACGATAATCGTCACGCACAACTCTGCCGCTGTCTTGCCGGATTGCCTTGCCTCACTAAAGAGCTGTTGGGTCGGGCAGGTGCTGGTGGTTGACAATGCCTCAAGCGACAACTCTGTTGACCTTGCACGTGCCGCCGGTGCACAAGTGCATGAGTTAAGCCGAAACGATGGATTTGCGAGGGCGGCAAATCACGGTGCGCGCGCTGCACAGTCCCCGTTCCTCTGCTTCCTGAATCCTGATTGCATTGTTGAAGCCGGACTGCTGGCGAGCGCAGCGCAAGTGCTCCGGCAGCATGGGCGGTGCGTTGCACTGCCGGATTTTCTTCACGACGATGGTACGATCGTCCGGGGCTGCCAGCCCGGCTACACCTGGAAAAAGATTCTCGCCGATATCATTGAATGCAATCGCGGCTGGTCTCTGGTGGTCAGACTGCTCAAGTGTCTGCCGGGATATGACGCCCGGAGCTGGCAGTGGCCGCTGTGCGCCTGCGCTTTTATCGCACAGGATCTTTTCTTTGAGGTCGGGGGGTTTGACGAACAGTACTTTTTGTATATGGAAGACGTTGAACTTGGACTATCGATAGCCCGGGCAGGAGGTACCGTCGCGGCGCTCGACTCTACGGTGCGTCATCACATGCGGCTCGGTTCCTCGGTAAGTTCCACCCGCCATATGGTGTTGCTGAACACTGCCCGACTGCAGTATGCCCGACGGCATTATGGAGCAAGTATTGCAAGGATACTGCGGATGTTGATACCTGAGAACAGACGGACGGCAGCAGAGGGAGACTGACAGATGCTCTATTATTTCGTGTCCGATACGAAGATATCCGGAGGAATTAAGATTGCCTATCAGTTTGTTGATGCGCTGAACGCGCTTGGTATTGAGGCCGTGATAGCGTCTCCGGGAGGCCGGGCTGCGGACTGGTTCCACTCGCATGCCGCGGTGGTTGATGTTGCAGCCGTTCGCGGATCGTTTAGGCCGAAAGATATCGCTGTGTTTTCTCTGCCGCAGGATTATGCTTCATTGCGCGAGTTTCCGGGACAGCTTGTTTTCCATTGCCAGCAGACCGATCATCTCATCGATCCGATCCTTGCCGATCCCGCGGTGCTGGTACTTACCTGCTGGAAGCAGGCCACGGATTATGTGCAGGCGTACGGCGTGCGTGATCCACTAGAGGCCGGAATCTCTGTAGCTCCCTGTTTTGCTTACACCGGAGAACCGAAATATGAATACGCTGCGGCCTATATGCCGCGCCGGGGCGCAAATCTGTGCGAGGCGGTGAAGAGCGCATACAGTACTCTGCGTTATGTTGCGATTGACTGCATGCGCGAAGACGAGGTGGCGCGTATCATGAAATACAGCTCGATTTATTTCGCCACCGCTGAACATGAGTGGTTCGGACTTCCGGCGCTCGAAGCCATGTCGGCGGGCTGTGTGGTCGTGTCCGTGCCGGCGTTGGGCGGGATGGAATATCTTAACGATGGCGTCAATTGCAGGGTCGTCGGACCGCAGGACTTTGCGACCGCTGTTGGCGAGCTTCTGCAGGAAAAGTCTGCTGTCATGCGTTTCCGGATGCGGCAGGCGGCGGTTGCAACCGCGCGGCTTTACACAACCGGGCGGATGATGCAGCGCCTTTCAGCGCTGCTTGATGGACCGCTGTCAAGTTGGAGGAGGGGAGCATGAACAGCCGTCTGTGCGCAGTCATCGTCTCCCGCGGTCTCGATGAAATGCTGCGTTTCTGCCTGAAAAGTTTTTTTGAAAGTGCGGCCCAGCTGTCCGATCCGGTTCAGGTCATTGTGGCAGATAATGCCTCGGCAAGGCCTTATACCACCTCTTCGTTCTCTGACCGCCGGGTGCGGCTACTGCGGTTTGATGTTCAAACCGGTTTTGCGGCAGCCTGCAACAGGGCCGCGCAGGAGTGCGCGGCGGAACAATTGCTTTTTCTCAACAACGACGTGCTTCTCGACCGGTCGTCGCTTTCCCTGATGCTGCAGCATGGTTGCACGAACGGCATTGGAGTGACCGGATCGTGGCTGTATTTTCCGGACGGGCGGGTGCAGCACCGCGGCGTTGTATTTGGCCCGGATGATATAGGCCCGTACCATCTGGATCGCGGACGGTTCCTCGAGCCGCGTTGTGCCATAGAGGAGTTTCAAGCTGTGACCGGAGCGTGCCTGATGGTCAGACGGGAGCTGTTCAGGCAGATTGGAGGCTTCGATGAATCGTACTCGTTCGGTCTTGAGGACATCGACTTTTGTTTGCGGGTTAGACAGTATGGACAACGGGTGGTATGCGTCAGCACCGGGCGCCCGTTGCATTTTGAATCCTTAACGCCCGGACGGGTTGAACTGGATGTTTCATCCCGCCAACTGTTTCTTAAACGCTGGCGCGGAAAATACACTATAGACGGGTGATAAAATGCTAAAGATCACAGTAATTATTCATACGAGGGATTCTGAGGCTACTTTGCCCCGGCTGCTGGAGTCAGTCAACTGGGCGGAGGAACGCATTGTTGTGGACATGGAAAGCCGCGACCGCACCTGCGAGATTACGCGGCAGAATGGAGCCACACTGTTCTCCACGCCGGCTGTACCGCGGATCGATGGCATCCGGAACGACTTTCTGGAACGCGGCAAACATGAGTGGGTATTTGTGCTCGATTCCGATGAATATCTGGCAGCGGACGCGGAGCAGGTTGTGCGCGACCTGCTGGAGCAACATGGGCAAAGCTGTGATGCGTTTTTTATTCCACGCCACAACATGATTGCCGGACAGATCATGCGCGGTCGTGGCTGGTACCCGGATCATCAAATCCGTCTTTTTCGAAAAGGATGCGTGCACTGGGGCGATACCACACATAAACTGCCGGAGGTGCTGACGGGGCAGAAACGGCTGCATACACTGGAGCCGCCGGGCTGTCTGCACATTCATCACGAAAACTACATCAGTGTTGAGCAGTTTATCGAGCGCCAAGTTAAGTATGCCCTCAATGACCATTATCCGGAAGAGGGGTTTTCATTTGAGCGCTATGTGGCGGAGGCTTATGAAGAGTTCAACTTCCGCCTGGATGAGAAGAACGACGGAGAACTCTCTTTTGCTCTGGCGACGGTCATGGCCTGGGACCGGGTGATTCGCGGACTGATACACTGGGAACGGCTGGGCAGGAAGGATTCGCTGTGCCGGGCATACTCGCTGCCGGTGACCACGGTAAGTAAATATCCCTATTACCTGTTTCCCAGCGAACTTGAGGAACTGCGCAACCAGGTGCGGTTGCTTGAGTTGGTGCCTGGAGTAAAGAAGGGTCTGCTTCTGGTAAATTCGTTCGCACGTAGATTCCCGAGAGCGAAGAACCTGCTTAAACGGATACTGCAGCGTCTCCCGTGAAATCCTGACGACCGATCCAGTGATGGGCGTATGCCGGATGGCAATTGTTCTTTTATCAGCAGTAAAGGCTTCGGTGTTCCGGATTCATTCTCTCGAATTCATCTCTTGCCTCATCAGGCGTCAACACTACCTTTTCCCCATTAGCCCTTTGAATCACACATCCCGAGGAGGTAAGCAACCGGTAATTTTCGGCGGTTTCCTTCCGGTCTCCCCAGCAGATATAACAGCAGTTACCGCAGGTTAATCTGATATTCATTCCACCCAGAGGACCGGCGGCATAGCCGCCTGGAGTAGGAAGTTGCGGCCATCGGG
>PHBC01000007.1:0-128687 GCA_002840505.1 Deltaproteobacteria bacterium HGW-Deltaproteobacteria-2
TTAATTGTAAAGCATCTGTAAAGCATCGTGTAAGTCACTTATCGTGATTTTGCATACTTAGTTATCACACCCCTCCACATCCACTAAGCAGAGCCGGAGCCGCACCGGAATCAATGCCGGCTACGCTTGCCGAGGCCACCGGCGCTCCGTAATAAGTGTTTAAAATACCAACATTGAACACAATATCCGCGCCTTCACTGAGATCATCACATTCCACATAAAGGCCGTGGAGTCTGTGACCTGCGGGTAAAACCGCAAGCGCAATAATTGCGTTGTTTGCTGCCGTTACTTCAACCTGAGCTTTGGTCAACTCCATAGACCGGAAATCGGCACGTGCGCCACCGATAGCGGTCTTAGGAGGTTTGGTGTAAAGATCGGGTGCTAATTGGGCTGTTTTAGCCATAAAAGTAATCCTCCTTGCTTTTATTTTTACTGCTTACGGCCTGGCCGCTGCCGTGTCTATGGCCATTACGCCAAAATCGTTACCGTTAAAGGTAACTTTCTTGAATCCCCAAATGGTATGGGTTGTAATAATGACCTTGTTACCATTGTCGCGTTCCTCTTCGTGCCAGCCAAAACGCAAATCCTGCCCTGGAGAACCGAAGGCTATAACACCCGCCTGCATACCGCAGAACAACGCCCTTGATGCTGCAACGGCACCACTACCGTAATCAGTAAACCGGATGATGTTCGGGTGCGAATGGAGAACAACACCATTCCACATACCGATTCCGCCCTTAATAAAGGCAGACTCTTTCCCTGCCGCGGTTGCGATTGCTTTCTGGATATCCGCCCAATCGTTTGTTGTGGTGTTCCGGCGCAGGTCGAATTTCTGATACGGGTCCATAATCATCAGAAAAACTTCTTCGCCATCCACTTCGCACTTCTGGATCTGCGGGATTTCCGAGTAAGCAGGGCCACCGCCGCCCATCATTTCCGCGTAAGCTACTGCGCGGTCAATAGGAAGAGTGGACATCTTATCGCTTGCCGTTACCGTACCTTTGGTTGTCGCCGTTCCACCATAAACGATATGGTTGGAATCGGGAGCGGTAAGACTGTTGTTTGCAAACCCCGAATATGTCGTAGGAAACACAAACTCGGTATTTGTGCCACGGGCGCCGGAGAGATACATCATAATGATCTCGTCAAAAACTCTTGCCCACCAGTCAACCGAACGCGCCTTGGCGACCTTACGCAGATCGTGGAGCGTTCTTTTTCTGCTCATACGTCCGCCGCAATCGGCACCGCCGCGCATCTGATCAATGTAAACATTGTCAGTGTAGAACGATAACCCTTCTTCTTTCCCGTGGAGCTCTGCATCGCCTTCGATTGGCTGCATATTTAACTGCATACTCAAATCGTAGGTGATCTGTTCTCCCGCATCCGATTCCAGATCGGTAATCTGCCAAATCGGCCGTGTGGGAACTTCGCCCTTTGCCATGAACTTCCGGGTGAAATAACCTTTTCGCCCAACGTCGACCGCCAGATTCCCGGAGTATCTTTTGACGGCCTTCGAGTCGTTGAGACCAATAATCGTCTGTCCCATAATCAACCTCCAATTTTTTATTTAGACCGTCCTGGGTCGGTTATTAGGGCTACTGCCCTACAATTTGCTGCTTATAGTGTTTGATTGGTATTGACCTATCAGCAGTAATCTTCAAAACAGCTTTACGTCCTGCCTTTTCAGTAAGAAAAATAGATATCTTCTGTGGTTTTTCGGAGGCAGGGACCTCAAAAACCAGCTCATTACCAACATCGATAATCTTAATAAGTGCCATTTTTACACCCGCGCCAGATATGCTTCCTTTACTGCCGGAGACATTCTTTCAAGAGCTTGCTCGTATGCTTCACCGGACAATTTATCTATTTGCGCGAAAGAATCATCGACGCCCTCATTGTTTCCCGCCGCGTTTGGAATATCCGCCAGAGTTTTATGATCAGGTATCTTTGCCGCCGGTTTCGTTTCTACCTTCTTAACCTCTTTCTTTTCGGCCGGTTTGATTCCAAATGCCTCTTTAACGGCTTTATCCGCCTTGACCAGAATTTGAATGCCTGTAAGACTTGCGTTCTTTGGATCATTGGATATTGCCTTGACCATTTCAGTCAGGGCTCCGAATAAGGCATTGCACTTAACCTTTTCCGCCGCATCTGTTACTCTGGACGCCATGTATTCCGGTTTGGCATTCAGGAAATAAATCTGTTCCTTCTTCCAAATCAACTCGTCTTTCTGTGCTTCAAACGCGGCTCTTGCTTCATCGTTGATCTTGGTATTGTGTTTGATAATTTCCCGATTGAGCTTGTCCCTCTCCGCGTTAAATTCCCTTTGGGTAATATCCCCAAGATCAAACTTTTCATCTAACGCATGAAGTTTTTCCGTGATCGCCGCTGGTATCTCTTCCGGAAGTTCCTCGAATACAGGCATTTCCTCTTTGGTTAATACCGGCTGAAAGTTCAGCAAAGCATCATCGGTCACTTCATCCTGAGCGGTATTTTGGGCAGCTTCAGCGGCTATAATTTCTTCGACGGTTTTACCCTGTTCTTTGGCTAATCCTTCAAGACGCGCCTGCTCTGCTGCTGCCGCCTCTTCTTTTTCCTTTTCTTCAAGAGATTTCTCGTCGCCGGCAATTCCTTCAAGAGTATTTTTATCGTCGTCGTTCAGTTCTTCTTTAGGCGCTTCTTCGCCTTCGGGCGCTGTAATGCCGTCAAGAATCCCTTCTTTTTCCGTAGGAGACAAATCACGCCATTCTTCCGCCGTATAACCTTCGGGCGGTTGCTCGACGTTATCATCAACCTGAATGTCCACGTTTACTTCATCAGCTTTTTCCTTAGCCATCCTTTCAATCCTCCCTTAAATTCGTATTTTAAAGCGTTACCGTTGCCAGCGAACCATTAGCCAAGCCGCAATACAGAACGCCGGAATAGATCGACATGGACTTGATCTTGCTTCCGAGACTGGCGATAGTGCTTACTACCTCAGTCGCTATGGTAAATCGGATAATGTCGCCTTTATTCGTTCCGAGATAAACGTAAGTTCCGTCCGTCTCGCTTGCTGTCACCTGTGCGTCAAAAACCTTAGCTATTGCTACTGTTGCCATAACCTGATACCTCCTTTTTTTTGAAGAGTCTGACGACTCTGTATTCTCACCATTTCTTTGGTGGACTTAAATCATTTCAGCAACCGCCCTGCATATCCTTTCAGGTGTAATCAGGCGCATACAGTCAGCGCCCTGTTTATCGTGACATTGGCAGGAGCCCGGGACATCCCAACACGGCACACACGCCAACTTTCCTTTCGGGTAAATAGTTCTAACGGTCGGATAATAGGTAGTTCTGGTCCTCGGATCGATGTTGCCGAACAATCCCAGGCACTTCTTTTTCAGAGCGGCAGCTATATGAAGGGCGCCGGTATCCGGAGTAATAATCAGATCGGCAATGGAAGTAAGGGAGATTAAATCAGCCTCATTCGTTTTATCCAGTAAGTTCAGAACATTATCGTTATTCAGTTCAGTAAGGCTTCTATTCCAGTGCTCCGTTTTCCCCATGATGATAATCGTTGCATCCAACCGGCGGATCAGTTTGTTTACCAAAGGAGAAACATATTCAGGCGGGATAACCCTAACAGGAGATTTACTTGTCGGATTAAGGCCGATAACGGGTCCCGACCTCTTCGGAAGCATAGTCTTGAACTTCTTCCGGCTTTCCTTGTCGATAGGTAGATTAAAATACTTTCTGTTTGAATTAACACCGCAAAGCCGGTCAAAATTATCCGACCGATCTTTAGATACATAATCAATCCATGGAAGTGAACCGGGACCTATGTTGGATGGTTCAACCGCATAACGCAGATCAATAATCTCATCAAAGGAATATTTATTGATGTCGTCAATCTTGATACAGTAATCGACGCCATTCAGTTTGCTCATTACCTTGGTGTATTGCGGGAGAGTGGCCAGGGTAAGTTTCTTGTTGGGATATTTCATCTTGCGCTTTACGATACTGGACGAAAGAATAACGAGATCACCTATACCGCCCATGCGAATAAGACAGGTCCCGCCTATCTTCCGCACCTGATTGTCCTGTTCCATGATTTGAATATTTACGACACCTTTACCCTGGACAATCTTTTCAGTTGGTAGGCAAACCAGCATCTTGCTTTTAATATCCGGGCCGAAGAATTCCCTTCCCATCTTATCGGAGAAGGTCATTTCCTTACCTGTATTTAGACTTTTCAGAATAAACACTTTCTTAGCTCCTTATTTTTTTAAGCACTAAATCAAAACAGTAATCATCAATGAGACCTATCTCGTGGACGATTTGATACATTCCGTTGAGATGTTTACTCAGCACGTTCTTCAGGAATTCGAGTCCGAAATCAGGAACACTATGAGCTTCGTTGTGGTTCTGGCCTGTTTTCCGGCAGTGCTCCGAATAAACAACTTCATCGGGCCCATAGAGAACGAGAAACCCGCCATGCTTAACTACACGGAGCCACTCTTTCAAAACAATCGGGGTTTCTTCCGCTTTGAAATCTTCGAGCAGGTGAGACGAATAGACGAAATCGAATACATCATCCTTGAACCAGTAAAGGTTTCGGGCGTCTCCGGCTAGATTCTGAGGATGGTCGCTTTCACTTTTGGTCAAACGCAATTCAAATTGCTGATCCATGGCAATTGCATGGGGAGTTATCGGATCTCCGCCGTAACCGAGATCAATTCCGTTGCCTACGCAATATAACGCTAATCTTTCCCTTGCTTTCGATGTTTCCAAATTCATTATTTAATTCTCCTGAACATTAATGTTTCAAAACACTTCTCAGCTAACTCGTAGCCGTTACTCAGAAGGAAATTGACGCCCTCTTTGTATTCGGCTCTTTCCGCGTCGTCCCATGCCAGAAGAGAACCGACTTTCAATTTCTTGAAAGCACTCTTCGCGCATTCGTTTCGATCGCGACCGTCAATAAGGATAAAATCGAAATTTTGATCAGGAATGTTGTCTACAAATCCGTTATAGGGGCGCGGAAGGACATTCATTTCCACGTTGTCCAGATTGTTAGCAGCTACATAATCGGCAAATTTCTGATCATGTTCTAAAGAAACTATTCTTTTCACGCGCGGGGAAAACCAAACAGTGGAATTGCCGGCTCCGAATTCAAGGATATTCATATAGGGCTTCAAATAGTTATTGAGATAATCTATTGCAGTTATATGAAACCATGGTCTTGCTTTGCCGTCTGGCGGGAAATAAAGCGGAATCCTGCTCTTGATCGCATTCAAAAGAGAAAGGGGATATTTGCCGTTGTATTTATACAAGTTGTAACGCAGTTGCGGATTGAGCGGGTAACTTTCGTTCTTTATCCAATCAATAATTGCTTCATCTGGTAATCCCTTTAACCAAAGATATTCGCCCGTCTCTCGATCATGATGCCTCTTTATCGTCCAGAGCATTTTCTTAATGAGACGTTCTTCGGACCGCACCCACCCGCAATGGTAAATATTCGCCAAATGAAAACGTGCATCTTTGTAATTTTCTTTTAATGCTATATGCAGGCCGTTCTCTATTACAGCATCCGGGAAATGCCGATACAGGCGCAACATACACATTCCCGACTCTGGCGTAATGCAAAGGTCGAGATCGTATTTCACATGGCTGAAATCTTCACAAAAAAGGATATGATCAAGGGCCACTCTGTGAATTTCTTTGTGGTCCATAATGTGTTGAAAAGCTTCTTTTAATTCTTTTTCGTCGTAAACCTCATCTCCATCCGGACAAAAGAATATGTCAGCGTCCGAATCGATGTGTTTCAGGTATTCCTGCCTCAGCTCTCTTTGATGATCGACGAATCCCTTGCGAATCCAGACTATTTTATGTTCCGGCCGTTCCTCAAACTCGCGAATAATCTCAGGTGTCTTGTCGGTAGATAATCCTTCAGGAGAGGCCGCGAAATGAAATGAATGTTCTGCGCCTTCCACAATGATAATCTTATCGACAACATTATAGAAAGACTCCAGGGAATAACGGAGATAATCTTCTTCATTAAAAACAATCATTCCAACAACTACTTTAGGCATTATTATCTCCTTCTATCGATTGTGCTACCCCTGCTTCGGCAAGTATCTGGTCGGCTGTGTCGGCTAATCCCGGAACAAGCTTTAAGGTTCCCGCAACTTCCAGAGCCTTTAAATAACCTTCCAATTTCTTCATTGTGGCGCTGACTGTATCCAGCGTGGCCTTAGAGTTCTTGGCGTTGACTTCAGCCTCTTTGCTTGCCAGTTCAATTTGTGCCATGGCCTGTTGTAATTGCTTGGCAAACTGTTGTTCCTGAGCCATAGCCGCTTCGTTTTGCTTAATCTGTTCTTTCTCTTCGGGTGTTTGTTCATCCTCGGGAGCGCTTTCGCCGTTGATCTTGCGAATACGCGAAACGATTTCATCCTTGCCGGGCAGTTCATCCATCATATTGACAACCATATCGAGAAGCTTAAGGGCGACTTCCGGCATGGATTGTGATAGGGCCGTGACCATTTCGGTCAATGTGTCCAACATGGATTGTCTGATTGTGTCTTTGAAGTTCTGCTTGCCGATAACAAAATCCGCTTTGGCTTCGGTTATGTTATTCGCAATGGTGCCGTCGTCTTTGTGCTCGTTAATGGTAATGAATTCATCTTTGCGCTCGTCGCCGGTTATGCGATATTCTCTCTCTTGATCGTAGAACTGTTCAATTAGAGAAAGTCTGATTTCTCCCTCGGTCTGCAGGGAAAGATACATATTGTCGAACATAATGCCCTGCGCGGTCTGCGACTGCATTAACTGCTTGTCCATGGCAACGCCGGACAAATCTTTACGCTTCTGATATTCTGCGTCATTGGTAACGCCGGAGACAGAATGGATAAATCTTTCATCGTCTCTGGCCATTTCCACGTGAGCGGCTGCTAGAGTTTGTTCTTTTTGGATTTCGAGTTTCTTTCCGACATTGACATCTACCCATCCATCGGCGCGATTAACCTCTTCGTAAGCCTCTTTCTTGTCGTCCACAGCGCCCTTCTCTGCGATAACTCTGTTGGCAGACAGAAGGAACAAAGCTCTTGATCGTCTCTTGTTTAGGTCGGATTGTGGATCTCTTAGGTCACGTATAACGCCGTAGGGCTGATTGTCGCGCTGCCTGCGGTAACAAAACATCGGAGTAAAAGGAAGCCTATTGTGATTGTACGGCGTCAAAATGTCTTGAAACAACGTAGCGGCTGACCAGATAGCTTGCCTTACTGTCAGTATATGAGCATCGGTTAAGGTAAAGTACCCACCATTCACAAGGTATTGATGATCTTTTTCGGTCGGTCGGTAGATTGCGCCATGTAATGCACCATAAGGCGTATCGTCGTCTCTCTTTTTGAGAATCTGAACCGTTGCCGGCATTCGGTACCACATTTCGACAAACTTGATTCTCTGACGCGAAGAGCCATTACTGCCAAATAGCGCTTCCAGATCGCTCTCCAGATCAAACTCACTGGCTAGATCGGTAATGCTCGTATCATCTGGAAGGTACGGATAGAGGGAATTCACATTCTCGGCTATTACTTTAAGACGTTTTTCCCTTTCGGGAAACATACCGATAGAGATATCAAGATCAATCCATTTTTCACGAATGACAAAGCGGAAGTCTGATCCGTCCATTGACAAGCCCAAGTGATCGTGCCACATATTACGCCAGCGCTCGGACCGAATAAAGATAGGTTCATCATCATTCTGCCGCACTCCCGTTTCGAGCCAACCAATACCGGCTTTAACGCAATCCTCGAAGGCTTTAGACTTCTCATACTCACCTTTTGAGGCGTCCTGCGTGTATTTCATTAACTTGGTTTTTGATTTAGCCGATTCTGCGCCAACCTTTTTACGTGGCAATACCCGGTTATCTATTCGCGCCCGTCGCTCAGTTCCCAATATCCA
The DNA here is from genome assembly GCA_002840505.1 of Deltaproteobacteria bacterium HGW-Deltaproteobacteria-2. NCBI lineage: Bacteria > Deltaproteobacteria > Deltaproteobacteria bacterium HGW-Deltaproteobacteria-2. The sequence goes on from PHBC01000007.1 coordinate 7,939, forward strand.
GTTGACTGTATTCTTGGTTACATTGAAGACAAGAGGCGGCTGATTGCGCTTGTTAAGAACAGCCAAATCATCAGCGCTAAGTTGAATACCATCATAGTAATCTTCATCAGTGGCCATTTCTATGCGGTTCTCGGCCTGTGCTGCTCGCGCCTGCTTGCGCCAGTTCATTAACTTTCTTAAATGTTCGTTTGCTTCCGGGGTATCAAGTGGGTGGGTTTTAGGAACAAAGGTCTCCGGCGCTCCTTTGTCTTTCAAAAGGGCTTTTGAAATGCCGGTTTGTTTGGTTTCCCCTTTTGTGACTTTCATTGGGGATATTTTAAAATATTACTTTTTTATTCTCGCTTGAAAAGGCAGGAAAGACCGAGAAAAGGTAAGAAAGAAAATGATGTTTATTGAATGGTCACGCCATCTACGGATATGTGCCGTCCCTTTTTGAGTTCATGCTGTATAAGCTCAGTGATATAAATAAACGGCTTCCCCTCTTTGGGATTGTCTGCCGTTCTGTGAATGGGAATCCCCTCTCTCTTGATATAGTAGAGAGCTCCGCGCCACGTACCCATGCCGTATAGTTTCTTCATTACGGGTAAGATTTCAGCACTTCCAACTAATCTATTGGCGTCAACCGTCATATCATTCTCCCGTGATCAAATCAGTTTCATTCAGTTCGACTTCTTTGGTTATCTTGTGGCCGTCAATCGTCACCGTTACTTCTCCGGCAGCAACCTTGTTTTCCGGTGTTGCTTCAGGCATATCTTTAAGCTGATCAAGACCATCCTGAATCCAGAGCAATAACTGAATAGCCGCTTGCACATGAGGATCAATGCCGAACATATGCAGGCATTTTGCCAGATTGTAACTGGTGCAGAGCATAATCCTCATCGTCCTGTTCAACGCAATGGCAAAAGCGATACAAAGAGCATCCTCAACTATCCGCGCCTTTTCGATATCTGACATTCTTATCGTTCTTGCTGCTTTCTGCGCTGCCTGATTTTTCATTAACACCTGATTAAACTCCAGAACATCGGACTCTATTGTTTGCCGGTCGAGATTGGCTCTTGGTTCTATATATTTCCAGATTGCATCTGTAAGTATGCAAAAGGCCATTCCTGGCATATCTTCTTTGTAAATCACCATGGCCGGCTTATATTCCTCTGCCTCGTCCTGATTGACGACTTTGATATGATCGTAACGACGTTTCAGATCTGATATGTATTTGATCACTGCATAGCCTAATCATCTTTCAAGAACTCCTTTCTTGGTTGTGAACTCGTCGGGGTTAATGTTGAAGACTTCTTCACCTATTTTAAGAAATCAATACTCGGTGTCTTTTTTACTAATGCTGCATATTCGATCTCCATGCGCAGCGTTGATATAATTTTCCCTGTCGCGTTTGTTACTGCATTTGTTTGAGCGGGTGTTGCATCTCCCCTTCTCAATTTGTTGATCTGGTCTACTAATACGCTTCGTAAATCCTTTACTTTTTTAATTTCCATGATTCCTTGCCTCCCTTTTTAAAGTTATGTTTAATCGAGCCAGTTCTATTAATTCTGGCGGTACCATTGCTTTGGGCAACTTTAACGAACACCTAACATAAGTATCTCTTAATTCTAGTCGATTCCTTTCCCCTTGTAATTTCTCTCTACAAATCAAGCATCTATGATGTTTATCTTTAGAAGTGTTTTGAGGTGTCATTTTATGACCCCTTTTGCAATATTCCATTCGTTCTTTTGGGTGCCGCCGAATCATATTTGCACACTTTCTACAATGGCCCCACTTATCAAGATTTTTTCCGGTACGTGAATGGCCTCTCTTACAAATTGATTTATGGGACATCTACCTTCACCTTACTGCATTTAAAATTAGGCCTGATGTTGGAATGGAGATACTTTCCGATTGATTCCGCGCCGTGGAGATTAACAACTTCCTGTGGCGGCACACCCTCGTATTGAAAAACCCCACCATTCTTGAACTGCACTTCCAATGCCTGACTCGCCGGATCGTAGCCGACCTCTGCGATATTCGATGATTTAACTTTGGTTCGTTCCACTGATTCCTCCTTTTTCGTTAAGTTTCTTTTCTGTGTCCTCTGCGAATTTCTTGATGTTATTTAATAACTGTTCTGCCGGTTGCCCTATCGTGGCAGAAAAGCCATAAACTTCTTTAGACTGTGCCGCGAGGTCGGAATTTGCAGGTTCACCAAAATTAAAAACAATCAGGACTCTATCTTTTCTATCGTCACTCTTGATTGTCGGATCAAAAAATACACCGATTAGTTTCATTTCTTCCCCCTGTAAGTCACTTTGATTCCTGCTAATAAATTCAATCGTTTCTTCTTAAAAGATCGTTTAAATCCCTTCCTGTACTTATCCGTTGTCGGTTTTGTTCTGATATCGCTCACGTTGACCTCCACGTTCCCCGGCTCCCCTTTCTGAAATCCCCTCCCTGCTTTTTGGTTCCAAGCGTGGTTGAATACCCAACTGCAAACGTCCTAAATGCGTCCGCTCCATGACTTTCCCATGTATGCTCTGGATGATTTGACATGATCTTTTTATCCTCGTTGTATTCTGCCCGATATCCTTCCAGCGCTGATATCCCCTGCCAGCATTTTGTTTTATCAAACCAGCAACGCGATAAAATATTCCGTACCGATCCGATCCCTGTCATTACTGCTTGATTGTCACGGGCCCGTTGGACGATCACAACCGGTCTGATCCCTAGTTCCTCGGCCACTTCCTGACGTGATTTAGCAAACTCCCCTGATGATAATTCTCTTACGGCTGCGTCATGCGGCATATAATGATCACCATAAACATAAGGGCGGGACTTTAATTCTTTGGCGTAGTGTTCCAGCCCATATCCAGAACCTTCATAATAATCAATTACCCGAACCTGTTGTCCGGTGAACTGCATAAACCAAATTGTTGTTGAATCATCTACTCCCAAATCCCAAAATGTATAAACTTCAAGGCCGCTCGTCCATGGGACATCGGTAATGCGTCCCTCTTTATTGGCTAAAATCATTTGCTTGTTATAGTAGGCTCCCGGTTGCGCTCCCTCAAACGAGCAATGATATTCCTGATTAAATAGTGCCTCTCCAAGATCCTCCCCATGAGCTCCAATCATCTCTAATTTTATCTTTTGTAACTGTTCAGGCGTGAATACCGGTGTTTTTGTAGCCGGCAACAACTCGGCAAACCACCCCGGCGCCACTTTTGCAAAATCATAGAGGCGCTTATAATGATTGTTCCCGCGCGAAGTGGAAATAAACATCGCCCATCCTCCGTTTTCCTCTAGTATGGGGCTCAGGTAGGCCCATGATTGTGGGTCTGATAGTGCATACTCGGAATAAACAATGCCGATAGGAGGAGAGCCCACCAGCGCATTGTAATTATCGCTTCCAACCAACTGCCAACATGACCCGCTTTTAAACTCAATAAACATATCCGATTCACGGATTTTCGCACGTATTGTTGCCGGAAATGCCTCGTCAATTCGCCGTTTCCCTGTGTGTGGATTAACAGCTTCCCATATTGCCTTTCTGCATTGATTAAACTGTGGGAGCATATGCCAGTAATTACCGATTCTTTGTTGTGCTGCTGTGGCTGTGTAATGAAGTGCAATATCATCTTTGCCCCACCGACGATGAGCAACCTCAACAGCTCGCGTCCCTCCATTTTCCATATATATCCACAACGGCCTTTGGTCAGGTCGTGGTGCCCAATTATTTGGAAGAATTATCGTCGTCACTAAATTTCCTCACAATCACGGTTATTGGTCCTCCATCTTTTCCGGAGTGCTCGGTTCTATCTGTAAATAATTTTAGATGTCGCCCTAACCGCTCTAAGTTTGCCCCTCTATCAGACAATTTTATTTTTGTAAGAACCGCCATCCCGTCTTTTTCATCGCCAATTACCTTGTGAATTGTTTCTATTCCAGCGATTACGGCCGCATGATCAGGATCAAGCTCGTTAATTGGCTTTAATCTGCCATCGGAATCGTAAAAATCCCTAGAATCATAAAAAGATAGTTTTGCCAATTCAGCCAATACTTTATCTGCTGATATTTCTAGGCGCTTATTTCTTTCCTCTTGTAATTCTTTAATTCTTCTCTTGATGTGAACCTTTGTAAACAGTCTTGACGCTAGTGTTTTCGCCGACTCATAAGGCGTTGTTGGATGCACCCGCATATACGCCCTCACCTGGCTACTTCCGGCCGCAAACTCCCGGCACAACCAATCCTCTTTATCCGTTAGTGCTTCTTGTTCTATTTTTGGTATTTTTTTATTACTTCTAACTGTTTGTTTTTTCTCTTTCTTTTTTTCTTTCTTTACTCTAGCCATTTACCCTCCAACCATGCTTTAGGATTTGCCGGCGGCTCTTTGGGAAGCGAAAGAATACAATCAATGATCTTCGCTGTGTCGTCGCCTTGCTTAATATGAGATTTTACAAAAACAGTTAAAGGCACAACGCTCGGGTAAGAGGAAAATATTCCAGAATTGATCACTTTTAGGATATCCTTCTCCCGGGGAGAGCTCCAGTAAGGTGTTTTACAATGAGGGCAGACTGTCGGCTTCTTAAAGTCTTTGGTCCCGGCATGGATTAAAACTTCCGGAGCCCATTCGTGACCGCAGCGGTAACACATAAATCCTATGATCGTAATTACTGGCATTCTATTACTCCTTAAAACGGCACATCATCAAGAGGCATACCATCGGCCGCTAATTGCTGGTCTTCTTTTTTATCGAGCATCTTCATATCGGCGGCAACAATTTCAGTCGTGTAATGTTTAATCCCGTCTTTATCTTCCCATGATCGGGTTTGAATACGACCCTCAATGAAAACAAGAGAGCCTTTTTTTAAATAGTTCCCGCATATCTCCGCTAGTTTTTTCCATGCGACAATCTTATGCCATTCAGTCTTTTGGACCTTCTCGCCGTTTTTATCTTTCCACTGTTCGGTGGTGGCAATAGAAAAAGTTGTTACCATTGTCCCGTCCGGCGTATATTTCACATCCGGATCTTTCCCGAGTCTTCCAATCAATGTTGCTTTGTTTAACATTTTACCCCCTTTGGCGGGGTGGACTTCCAACGCCACATCATACCCCTACGATATAGCGCTAAGGTAACGGAAGCCCACCCCATAGGTTTATTTATTCTACTCGCTCATAAGTCTGTTCAAAAATATCAGGCTTACAGGCGTATAATTCACCTTTTACACCTTTGATGATCCAATCGTTCCATGAAACAACATAGACTCCTTCAAGAGTCCCTATTACTAACTGGTCTGTACCATTGGAATTAGGATAATCTTTGCACCATACAGCACCTTCTCCATGTTCCTTATTCCATGCCTGATTTAACCAGTCAGGCCATTCTGAATTATCTTGTCGTCGTTCTTTTGTCATTTGGAACGCTTCAATAACCACTGGTTTCTTTCTGAATTTTGCCATAAACTTCCCTCCTTAATGTGCCGCTGCCGGCTGTGATCTTAATTGAATTCCCTTGAAAATATCTCCTATTGAGAATATTCCAGGCTTTTTAAATTCTTCTGCCGCTTTCTGATAATCAGCAGCATTATATTTTTGGTTTTCACCGCCTTTATGAGTAAGCAAGGCAGCGTTTACCCATGGTGTTATTTTCTCCACTGTGCCCTTGTTTTTTATTAACGATTTAAGAACGTGGGTGATTGCTTTTGGATTTCTAGTTGCGATATTTGATTTTACAAAATTAATAATTTCAGTTTGCTCTTGAATGGAATTATATTGTTGTGAGGCCTCAATCATTGTTTCTTTTAGTTCTTTTAAAACAGCGTCCTTTTCATCGGTGGGTTTTTCCTCTGCGGGTGAGTTATCCACAGGAGTTTCGCTAATAGCTTTTATAGGGTTAGGGTTAGGGTTAGGGTTAGGGTTAGGGAGCTTTACCGGAATTATCCCCGTGCTTTCCTTTGGGTTATCCGCAGAAAAGCCGTGGCTTTCTTCGGTTTTAGTTGGACGACCGCCTAATTTCCCTTTTTCTGATTGTAATTCTCTGTATTTATCTTGCTTAGCTTTTTCTCTTGATAGACGTTGAGACTCTATTTTATCATCAGTAACAATCAGGCAACCGAAAATCGCATTTTTAACTTTTTTCCAATCTTTTACAGAAATTTTCAAAAGTTTTGCTAATTTTTGATCGTCATTCGGCAAAAAAGGCATTTCTTTGTCTTTGGCATTTTGCCACATATTCATCAAAATAATGGCGTAAAAAGCCTGTTCGTGCCCATCCATTAATCGGACGTTTGGATCTCCGAAAAAGTCTGATGGATACATAGGAAAACAAGGTGACGTTTTTTTATTGGACATTTACCCCTTCCCCTTTTACCCTCTTGCTATTCTTCGATTAGCGAAAACTGTACGACGCATTTCTTTTCTTTTCCGGCGCTGATTCGGCTTGCTGTAATTGTGGAAAGTAGAAGCGCGAGGCATTTGTTGTGCCCTCATAAAAGCTCTGTTTATTTTCTTATCAAATGCTCCCATCGCCATAGAAGCCAGCGCCAATAAATTATCCAGTTTACTCATAATCCTCCTAAACCACTTGTATTTTTATCCCGTAGAGTTCCTCAGTCTGCCGGCGCTTTAACTTCCCCATTGGAAGATCCCGGCCCTTCACTTCGATATATTCAATCTGTCCGTCTGTCCGGATCGCCATAAAATCCAGATAATGCCGCGTGCGTTTTCCGTTGTCGGCTACTCCTGGCAATAAAAAAGGCACCTGCAGAAGGAAAAATTTAATTTCTCCCGCGTGTTGCCGTGCCTGTAATTCTCTAAACTGTTGAGCTTCTTTCTTACTGCCGAATTTTATCCCCTCGGCCTCTGTAATTTTGGCATGGAATTTATTCTGTTTCTGATACGCCGCAAGCCATTCATCATGGGATAATCCCGGCGGAATCTTCTTATTCCTATTTTTCAGCGCTTCAAACTCTGCCATTGTGTTTAATCTTAAGACGCTGTTTTTAGACATAAATCCCCATTACTTCATATTTTTAACAAACTTTTTTAACGATTTTTGATAAAGAATCCGTTCGTCGTTTTCTTGATCTAAAAGAGCATCATGTAAATCCAGATCAAAAATTTCACTAATTGCGTCTTCTAAAAGTTTCATTAGTTTTTCAGGTCTGACCGCATCAAGCTCGACTTGACCAAGCCCATCCCAATTTGCCGTTCTGCTATCTTTTGGCTTTGCCGGGGCCGGAGGAAGTTTCCATGCAACAACCTGCTCTTCCATCAGTGCGATGCGCTTAACTTCAACATCAACGCCAAATCGTGTAAGGTTTTCTTGAATGCTTCTTGGGATATCTTCTCCGGAAGGATCGTAGTCGCCGAAATATATAATTACTGGTAGTTTACCCTCGTCTGTTGCGTCGCAAAACCGCTTATATGATTCATATAGAAATGTTAAAGAGGGGTATCCCTTGCAAGCTCCAAGTGCAATATCCCATTTACGACATACTTCTTGAAAAACCCCCTGCAATGCTTTTTTCTCAATAAATATTTCTGGATAAATAGGTTGATTTTCCCATCTATTTTTATGATAACTTTCCATCCACGCTTTGATTTGATGTTGCCCGTTATCGATCTCGTTTTTAAGGATTGTTTCGTGGTAGGGCGTTTCTCCTATCATGCCCCTGTCAAGATCGGAAAACGTATCGAAAGAAATGAGATTATCCCAACGTGCATCAATCATTGCCGAGACTACGCGCTTGTAATGCTGAATGTCGTTGGTCATACCGAGGCCAACGAGTTGGTAATGCAATGAGCGTAGCGTTAAGACGCCCTTATCGTATTGGTCAACAACGTCTATCGAGTTTCTAATAATCCAGTCTTTTGTAAAAGTGTCTTTCACGGTCTCCAACCCCTGATTCCTAACCTCTTCAACTCCGCCAGCAGCTTTTCTTTCTGTTCTTCCCGGTAAATCTCTGGCGCCACGGTAATAATCTGATTCTTCCGCACGATCACTTCTTGCAGCCATTCGATGGTTCTGACCTGATAATAAATAATCATGGCCTCAAAGATTTTAGGCTGTGAATGTGCTGATATTCTGCCGGTATGATGACTCTGACAGAGCCACAGGCAACTTTCCGGCGAATATCTGATAGACAGGTTGTCTTTTGTGAAAAAATGGTGTGGGTCGCATTCTGTATTTTTACATCCGGGCCACTCGCAACAATTATTTGCGCGAAGAGAAACGACCTCTCTCAAAAGGTCACGGAGATATTTATCAGAGACTCGATTCATGCCGCCACCTGCTTTGAATGAATAATAGAAGGTCGAGCCCATTTCTTTTGAAATTTACCGCCAATAAAGTCGGGATTGCGCCAACCATCGTCATTACGCCAAAGCATAGCCATAGGCGTGAATCCTGCGGCCATCACGTCATTCATCCGCGAGGTTGCCTTTTCAATAGTATCTCCGTCATATCCGCACAGCACATAACAACGGAGAACATGACTGGCTTTTGTGAATCCGTGCTTCAATAAAAGATCGCCAGCTTCCCATAAAGGGAGGCGGTCGACGGGGCAGTCATAAGCAAAGAATAGTTGTTTGATGTTTAATTTTCTCAGTTCCTTGCAATGCCATGGCTTTAGGCGAGACGCTTCCAGACCGCCGGTAAATTCAATCTCTTTTTGCCGTGATAGCATTCCAAATACTTTTTTAATGTGATTATCCGAACAGGCCAGAAAATTATCATCGAGAATATTATGCCCTTCAGTTATAGGCAATTCTCTGACATGACCAAATTTTCGAGGCACGGCACAAAACCAACAATGATTAGGACATCCGCGTGATGTTATGACATAACCCTTTCTGAGATACATTCCCGGAATAAAATCACCTTGGCAATTCCTTGTACCCGGTCCGCCGATCTTCACGGTTGCGCGTGATTTCCATTGTTTCGCTAACCACTCGGCGCGGGGTAAATCCCATGTGAAGGTAACGGAAATATGAACCTCGTCGGCCTCGTCGAATAATCCCGGCGGTCTATTTATTCGGACAAGATCATCATCCGGAGTCGCTTTAGTCTTACGCGGGAATACTCGGATTATTTTCATTTGCTCCCCTTCCTACACTTCCCATCATCGTCTTTATGTTCGCAAATTTGATCGTACCGCTTACCTTTGGCCGGTTCGTGATTCAAGCACTCTAGCTCCTGCGAGATTGTTTGCGCCATGCACATTCCACGGCGGCAGTAGTTTATTTTTACGGGATTACTCATTAAAGTCACATTCTCCAGTAACAAGCATATATTCACAGCATCCATGCGTCTTCAGAACTGGTGCAAAATTTACGCACTTGCTCCGGTCGTCAACATGGGCGCTACAATGATCGTCTTTATCTTTGTAAAATCGGTTTTCCGTCGGTATCGGAAATAATTTATCTAATAATTCAGTTGGAAATTTTGTGGTCATGCCGCCTTCACTTCTTTAAGGAAATTTTTAATAGTTTCCATTTCGTGATTTTTCTTTTCCAGTTCCGCTTTCAATTCGTCGTTTTCTCTTTCCAGTGTTGTTTTTGTCGGCTTTAATTCCTGGCCGTAGTTCATAGCCAACCAACGAAGAGGAACCCAATTGCCGCACAGATCCATTAGGCAAGTAACTTTCTCCGGTGGGAAGTGAGCTTGACCTGACCAAATCCTTGACCATTGCGCCGGTTCGATTCTTAACGCAGCGCATAATTGCTGATCATTCAGGCCGGATATTTCTTTGCAAAGTTTCAATGCCGCTTTGAAGTCGGGAATTTTGGAAAGAACCTCATTGGACACATCTTGTTTTGCATTTACTAGCATAAGCTCACCATTCTTTAATTTGTCCATGTTGTTAAATTCCTTTACTTTTTTTAACAGTCAATAACCGTCAATTCATTTGACTTGTGTTGTTGGTCGGCTTTTGGGTAAAATTTTTTCCAACAAGCGAGAAATTTAATTTCTGATAAAAAAAGGAGTTGAAGAATCATGTTGAATTTCCTAAATAATAGGGTTATAAAAAAACAGGCGCATATGTCGGCGGAATCCTTGGGAGGGGAATCAGCTTATTTTTGCGCCTGCTTTAGGTTTAATTTTTTCAGCAAGGAGAGACGCCCCCTTGAAATATTTGCCGTTCGACGCTGTTTCAATGCGCTGCGCAAGCTTGATGGAAGCTTGGCGATGGCCATTAAGCACATCGCTCATATGTACCGCTGTGCAGCTACAGGCGTCTGCTAATTTTTTTACATAACCACGAGGATGTTTTTTCATAGCGTAATTAAAATAACATTTTTTGTTATAGGTGTCAAGAAAATATGCCAAATTTTGATATAAATTTAATAAAGCGTGAAAATCTTCGTAGAATTATGGACGAAAGGGGCTTGACTCCAACTACACTAGCAAACTTGATCGGCGTCAAACAGCCGCACATATCAGCCTCTCTTAGTGGAGACAGAAATATCGGTAATATAACGATTAAAAAGATATGTGACGCCCTTCATATTGACAAAAGCGAATTCTTTGTTACTTCGCCACGCGAAATAAAAAAGCCCATTGCTCCGCCGCCTTCCTGGGAGATCAAAGAATTATATGCGAGGCTACGTAAAGACATTGATGCGGCAAACGCTGAAGCGAAAGAAACAAGGGCCGAAGTTGCCAGAGAGAAACACGCTATGTGGGCTGTGATTAACCAGCAACGCACAGAACTGGAAAACGTCAGGCAGGTTTTAAGAAAAGTCGCACAGACAGGAGACTTAAAAGACCTAAAAAAGATCAGCGGCAGCGGGAAATAATAATCTCCACCGATTGTCGCGAACATCATAACATGGGAGATAATGTCGTCTTTTTCCCACTAAGGAAAAGGGATTAGAAAGGAGCTTTTGTGAATAAAATTGGAATATTAATCATTATGTTATTATTAACCTCTTGTAATTCCTACATGACATATCCGGTCATGGTTAAGGATGGCGCCAGTGAACAACAAAGAAAAACCGATGCGCTTCAATGTAAAATGCAAGCCGCTGATTTTAAAAGTAAAATGTTGGGTGGCTCCCCTTCCTTCGGAGCCGTAGGTATGATAAGGCATAAAAAAGAAGTAAATGCGGCCACGGACGCAGCTAACGAATTTTATGTTGAATGTATGAACGAACGCGGTTATAAATAACCATGATAGAAGAAAAGCCGAAAAGTAAGTTTACTATATTCCTTTGCCGCCTGCTCGTTGGCGGATTATTCTTTATTATATGCGCCGGGCTCCTTGTCCAGTGCGCCCAAAAAACCGGTCCAGTCGTAGACATTATTTTCGATCATCCAGAAAATTAAATCCTTCAATCCCTTGTAACTATCCAAACTAAAACCCTTTTTTTTACCCTAAATCATAACAAAAATAGTTATTGACAAGCATAACAAAGTTTGTTATATTTAAATCAAGAAAACAATTAACCGTTTGACGATCTGAACTGTGCGAATCTGCAACTTAGCGCGTGCGACGGCAAGAATGCCTCCCCCTACAGCTTGCAGGTAAACGGCAGAACCGGAGAGGGAAAGCGGGAAGTAGTAATAGTTCTTTGAAGTGATCGAAGCGATAACGAAGCGTAACCAGCGTTACGGAAACATAGTGCTGATTTAACAGAATAACTGCGCCCTGCGCTGGCAGGGCAGGAGGGGGCATGAAAACAATCGCCGATGAAATTCTTGAGATTCAGATTAGAAAGTTTTGGAAGTGCGTTTTCTTGTGTATCGCTCTAATCATCATCTTCTACGTTTTAACCCACGTCGGCATTGGTCTCTACGATCAACACAAAACACAAGTAGCTGAGGCGCGCGCGTATGTAGCAGACGTTCAGGAAGTAATAAATTGGGTGGAGAGCGATGCCAAACGCTGAGACAAAATCTTTTAAGCATTGGGATATCGAAGACTGGCTGAAAGTCGCCCGTTATGAAGGGCCGGTTGATGGTCATAAGGATTTCGACCGGCTACAAGGGCAGACGCGGGACATTTACAATCTCATGTCAGACGGCGTTTACCGGACATTAGCGGAAATTGAAAAAGTTACAGGATATCCCGAAGCCAGTATTTCCGCGCAACTCAGGCATTTAAGAAAATTACGCTTCGGCGGTCACACAGTCAAGAAACAACGCCGATTTGAAGACAAGGGACTTTGGGAATACCAGTTAATACCAAGAACAAATAATTAAATTTATGGAGGCCGGAAAAATGAACAAGGATGAAGCATTAAAAAAGTTACAGGAATACAAAGACAAGGGTTGTCATATGCTGATACCCACTACGCAGCGTATAGACGACCTGAGCGATCAGTTTTCAATCGTCATTGATACCGTTTTATTAAGCGGACACCCGAAAGATAGAGACGTTTATCCGCACGAAAACGGGACGTATGATTATAACGCGAACGATTGGAAAAACCCGAAAACAGCAGCCGAGCAAAAGGTAAGAATATCCAAGCATGGACTTGATAAACTCGCCATTCTCTCCGGGATAATCTGGTCGCCTACTCTCTGTAGGCAGATAAGAGATCCCAAGGTTGAGGGACGAATAGCGTATGAAGCCGTCGGCGGAGTGCGTAAACCGGATGGCACACCGTATTTTATTCCGAAGCTCTACGCCATGGATATCGAGGTTGAACGTCAAAAGCTAGAATTTCAATACGCAAAGAAAGAAAAGAAAGACAGGGATTATCTTGTTGAACGTGATCTATTGCAGAAAAAAGGAAACCTCTCTGAGTTATGCGAGTCAGGCGCGCGAAACCGTGTCACACGGGAAATTCTTTGCCTGAACAACTTTTACACCGTTGCCGAACTGAAAAATGAGTTTGTCATGGCGCGGATCGTCCCGAAGCTCGACCTGAACGACCCCTATACCAAGCGGCGTTTGGTTGACCTTCAGCTTGCGGCAATGACCGGGATATATGGAGCCGCAGAACCTCCGCAAAGACTGATTGAATGCGAAGCGCCAATTGATATCAAGGTTGTCGAAGAGTCCGCCGCCGAAGAGCAGCCCAACGGAAAGCCCGACCCGATAGAATCAGCAATTATCGACTTCCAAAACTCAGACGATCTCGGCCAGTGCAAAGCCTTAACCAATACAGCAATCCAGAAAGGTTACGATCTGGCCGGATATCTGAAAAAATCCAACGTCAAGGCACTGACTGATTTCAATAAAGAGAAGCGAACAGGTTTTTTCAAACACCTTCTTTCTCTGCCGGACAAAGGAGACACAAAACCAAAAGACGACGTACCCTATTAATCATTGGAGGCCGGAAAATGTTAAAAGTATTGCATAGTGCGGATTTGCACCCGCGAGATAAAGATTTTGACGAATTAAAGAAGTGCCTGAACTTCCTTGTGATGGTTGCTCAGAGCGAAAAGATTGATCTTAGCCTAATTGCCGGAGACACTTTTTCCCTGGAGGCGACAAACAAAATTGATTCTCCAGTTTTGAAACTGATCATTGAAACAATATCCGCCCTGGCTGATATTGGTCCCGTATTTATTATCGAGGGCACGACTTCGCATGACGGAGCGGCGCCGGAGATACTTCAATACGTAAAGGGTAAATATCCGGTTCATGTAACGACTATGCCGGAACAAATATATGTAAAGCAGTTGGATGTTGTTCTTACTCTCATCCCTACTCCGACAAAACAGTTTTTTCAGACCGAAAACGGGATAGCAGAATCGAATGCTGAAATAGCACTGGCTATGAACGGCTTATTTGCGGGATTCGGAGCACAGGCTTCTGAATTCCCCACTTCCCCGCACATACTCATTGGGCACTGGAATGTCTCAGGCTCAATACTTCCCACGGGACAAGTATTGACCGGAAAGGACATTGACATCGGTTTTGATCAAATGATGTTGGCTAATCCGGACCTGATAGCCCTCGGCCATATTCACAAAGCGCAGCAGATAGGCGATCGCGCATTTTATTCCGGCTCCCTTTATCCCCTGAATTGGGGTGAAAACACAGAACACGGTTTTTATATTCACGAACTCGACGGCCATAAACTGATTGAATCACGCTTTATTGAGACGCCGGCAAAGAAGTTAATTCGCCTTGACCACGATTTCACAAAAAATGACTATCCACCTATTTATGAAGTTGGATCTTCTTTTGAATGGAAAGATGCTTTTGTTCGTTACGATATCACTACTTGGCAGGACGAAGCGGCAAAGATTGATAAAGAAAACATCAGACAATTTTTTATTCTTAGTGGAGCCCTCGACGCCGATATCCGCATTATAAGAATTCCCCGCGAAACTGTACGCTCCGAATCCGTTCTGAAAGTAAACACGCTCCGGGAAAAAATAAAAGCCATGGCGGATCTTCGTGAGGAAACCGTATCTGAATCAATCCTGCAGAAAGCCGACCTCTTAGAATACGGCGAAGAAAAGGAACAGGTGGCCGCATGAAAAATATTATAATTCTTTCTTGGAGATCAATCTCGAAAATCTGTCGTCACCGTTCGGACAACAGATGTACCAAATTCCAAATTGACGGGGACAAATGTTGTGAAAAAAAATGTCCCGTATGGAAAAAATTTCCTCGTTTAAGGAGGACCGCATGAAACCAAACAAACTACGCCTTAAAGGTTTTACCGGCATATTAAAAGGATTGGGCCTTCCCGAAATCGAAATAGATTTCTCCGAAGTAACCGGTCTTGTCGCTCTGGCCGGAGATAATGGAAGAGGAAAATCAACCGTCCTGGAGAACATGACGCCTTATAATACCCTAGCGTCGCGCTCCGGCGCCCTCTTCAATCACGTTTATACCCGTGATGCCGAAAAGGAATATTCGTTCACCTACAAGGGCAATCACTACCGGACACTTTTAAAGATCGATTGCCATAGTGGAAAATCTGAGGGATTCATCTATAAGAATGGGAGCACGAAATCAGAGACGACAAGCAAAATAAGGGAATACAATAAATACATTTCCGATCTGCTCGGGTCCGAAGCCATGTTTTTTAACAGTGTCTTTTGCGCTCAGAACTCCAAAAAGTTAAGCGACATGACAGAAGGAGAATTTAAAGGCCTTCTCGTAGAATTTCTGAACCTCGATAAACTGGCCGGATGGGAAACAGCATCTAAAGAGAATATTACCGCAGTAAGCGGACAACTCGAACAGGTTGATAAACAGATTCTTATCCTCAATAACAAACTGGCCGGATATGAGGATTTAAAAGCAAAACTTGATTCTTACAAAGAGAACTATGCCGATAATGAAATATCCATCGACGCGCTGAAAAAGAAGCGCGTCGAATACCAGGCCGAACTCGAATCACTCCGGGACAAGAAATCAAAGCAGGAAGTTCTTATCGCTCAGAAAGCGAACATCGAAGCGAAAATCACAGAACTTAATAATACCCTCGCCAAAGAACAGGAAATCAGCGACGGCGAACTAAACGCGCTCCGTGACGCCTACAAAGAGTTACAGGGGAAGATTAAAGAGAATGAAGCCCTTCTTACACAGGCGGATGAAATAAACTCGGCAGCGGAGAGGGAAAGGGAAATTCAGGGGAAGATTGATTTACTTTCGGGACAAATAGATGGTTACGTTAGTGCTTTATCCGGCAATCAAAAGTGTCTTGATGAAATAACGGCAGACCTTTCTTGTATTCAGGGCGGAATCAATGATTGCGAAAAGGACATAGTTAAGTGGAAAAACAACCACGAAGCGACGGCCTTACAGAATTCCTTTGATCAAGCATTGAAGCAATCAGAGATTCTTGAAAAACGTGATCCGAGCTGTCAAAGCTCAACGTGCTCTTTTATCGTTGCAGCACTGAAAGCGAAAGAAGAATTGCCCGGACTAGGCTCTGCTCTAGGGAAAAAGATTAATGAAGTATCTGACAATCTTTCATGGCTTAACGACCTTCTGGCCTCCCTCAAAGATGAACGTATCACTTTGGAAGAGAAAACAACGAACGCGAAGATAGAAATAAACCGGATTAATGGATTGTCCGGTGACGCACGTAAAGATGTTGCCCGTCTCCGCCTAGAACTCACCAAAGTCAAAGACCTTGCCGGAAAGAAAACCGCCCTTGCCGTCGCGCAGTCTCAATATGAATCAGTTACGAAACAAATGGAAGAGAACGCCACCAAAGGAAAAGAGCTTAAAGTTAAGTGGGAAAACCGCAAGAGCGATCTGGACGGAAGTATTGCCGATGCCACGGCTGCACTGTCTGAAATTACCATTGATAACGAAGTCGATAATCATATTGCACAGGTTAAAAACGCCACGCTTCACATTGATGAAGAAATCAGACAATACGAAAACGATCTCAACAATACCCGTGCCACTATCATGAAGCTCGAAACTGAACTTTTGTCTATGGCTGAAGTCGAAAAGGACATTCATGCGGCCACAGCCGAAAAAATTGCGCTCCAACATGACATTTCAGACTGGACATATTTAAAGAACGCCTGCGGGAAAAACGGCTTGCAGGCTATGGAGATCGACGGAAGCGCGCCGATTATCACGAACTTTGCCAATGACCTCTTAACTCAGGCTTTCGGTCCTATCTTTACAGTTAAATTCAGGACGATCAACGACGAGGGTAAAGAATGCTTGGATATTATCATTATCAATGGAGACGGCGAAGAAGTTCTTCTGGATAATCTTTCAGGTGGCCAAAAGGTGTGGAATCTGATCGCGCTCCGGCAGGGCATGACTCTTTTATCCGCTGAGAAATCCGGCAAGGCTTTTGAGACATTCATGGCTGACGAGCTTGACGGTCCGCTCGATCCTGAAAACGCGGTTAATTTTATCAGTATGTACCGAGCATTTATGAAGTTTGGTAATTTTTCAGACGGTTATTTTATCAGTCATAAGCCTGAATGCAGATCCTTAGCTGATCATGTTTTGATGTTTGAAGCCGGGAAAAATCCGGTTTGGAATTAAAAATATAACCGGCGTCCGTAAGTAAAGGCAAACCTATCTTTGGGACAACTTGCGGGAAAATAGCCTTATATCCCGCCGCCGGTCAAAAGAATACACATAGAGGGTATGAGCGTGGGGTACATCACGTTTGCCAGTCATGCTAGGGCTGTAATCTTGCGAATAGACAGCCCGGTTCCGCCAGTCGTCGCAAGGGCAATACCCGGCCAATTTTAAAAAGCGGGGGTGTGGCCTGTGGTTGCACACTCCCGCGACTAAAAAAGGAGAATTATGATCAAAAACTATACATCGGGAGTTCCAGTAAGCCGGAGCGTTCAGCACATCGAAGACTGCCTTATCCGGCACGGCGCGAAGAATATTATGAAAATGTATGATGCCGATAAAAAGCTTGAATCGCTTTGTTTCATCATGCCGGTCGAAGGAAAAGATATTCCCTTTAAACTTCCGGCAGCGGTAGATCGTGTTGAGAAGGTTCTTAGGGCATCCGTGCGGCGCCCGAAAGCCGGAACAACGGAACGTATCAAAGAACAGGCCGAGCGCACAGCATGGAAACTACAAAGCGATTGGGTAGACATTCAAATGTCACTTATCGAACTTAACCAGGTTGAGATTATGCAGGTATTTTTGGCTTATGTTTATTTTCCCGCACAAAAACAAACTTATTTTGACGTCATAAAAAATAGCGGTTTTAAAATGTTAACAGAAAAATAAAAGGAGGAAATAAATGAATCTTAAAATCGGAGAAAAGACACTTACGGAAGGCGGAGACCTTATAACCAAGGCCATGATCACGCATATTAAAAAAATCAATCTGGCCTACCTGAACGCCGGAGAAAAAGATTTCAAAATCGGTCTCAACTTAACCATTAATCCCGGACCGGCAGAAGGAAACCACAAACTGAAAGCGGACATTTCCTTCACTCTGGAAAAAATCACAGATACGTTTTCCACTTCCGTTGATGAACTTCAAACCAATATGTTCGACGGAAAACCACGCCCTTGTTATCTGCGTCCCGGTGTCGAGGTCTTTGAAAAGGTCTGTGATAAGTGCGACCGCCGCATTGATCTGATTTTTGTTACAGGGGAAGGTCTGCCGCGCATAATTAGACCTAGAGACATTCCGGTTATGAAGCCCGGCCAAATGTTACAAACTTACGTTTGCCCGGCATGGGCCGATGAATTCTACAAAGAATGGTGTGATCTGATGGTTGCCAGAGAAATTGAAGTTAAAGAACAGCCGAAGTTAAAGAAGATTGCAGGCGGGAAGAAATGAAAAAGAGACAAGATATTGAGACGGTGTGGGAGAAAAATAAATGCCAAAAATAACAACTCATAGAATTAAAGTTGACGGTCAAATTGTTATCCTGGACATTTTATATAACAGTAAAAAAGAGTTTCACGCAAAGGGAATACCCGATCCGGTGAGACAGATAGCCTGCGAAAAGAATATATTCTTTACCGGAGAGCGAGAACAGGACTTAATTAAAAAAATTGATGAAGCTGTAAAGGCCTATCACGAAGCGAAGAAGAAAATGCGGAAAGTTATCGTATATTCTATTGAACTTGGACGTGATTTAGTTATGGAAAAAAATACAGACGAATACCGTTTTCAGTCTTATCAAGGTTATCAATCATGGGTCCCGGAGGCTTTAACGAATCACCATCACGATCAACTGGATGGAAAAGGTTTTACGATAGATTGGGGAATTCTTTATCAGGTCAGCGATGACAATAAAACAGTTTATTACCGAATCAATGGTGATGATACTTTAGGAAACAGCACTTATATAAAACAGAATTTTGTAATTGATTGGACAGAGGAACGCGAAAAAACATTCAAAGCTATTGACGAAGCGCTTAAAAAACTTGTGCAAAAAATAGCGCCGGTATTGGGCGATATAGAAGTGTTTACTAACCTTCTTGACAGCGGAATCAAATTATTGCCGGAGGTTTAATGCTACGAAAGCACCAACGCGAATTTGAAGACACAATCGACAATATAATAGAAGGCGCGCCGATCAGTAATATTTATCTGCACGTCACGCCCGGAGGCGGGAAGTCTATAATCCCGATCATGGCCGGTCGCCTGATCAAAGCCGGACTAGCCGATAAACTTATGTGGATTGCTCCGCGCTTATCTTTGACCGATCAAGCAGAAAGGGAATTTGTCAATCCGTATTTCCGGACAATGTTTAACCATTCTTTGAAGATCCGGCAGAGCACAAACGAAAATAACCCTTGTCGCGGTCTTGATGGCTTCTCAACGACATTTAATGCTGCCGGCATGGATGAAGGTCTGCTGATAGAACAGTTCAAGCATTATCGTTATATCCTGATCATGGATGAATTCCATCACATTCAGGAAGATTCCCTTTGGCATAAACAGATAGCTCCGCTTTGGGCTTTGGCAAAATACAGAATTCCAATGACGGGAACTTTGGAACGCGGCGACGGCTCGCGCATCGCCTTCACGCCTTACCGCGGACACGGGAAAAATATCACGCCTTTCCTGCAGAATAGCCACGACACGAAAGTAATTCGATATACTCGGACGGACGCCCTTGCTGAAAAGGCTATTATTCCCCTCGCCTTTCATTTATCTGATGGATCGGCAGAATGGGAAGATAGACGAGGGAAGAAGGTCCGTGTTGCCAGTATAGACAAAATGAACGAAGAGGACGCGAATAAAGCCCTCTACACGGCGTTAAAGACTGAGTACGCCGATCATTTACTCTCTTCCGGTATTCGCCACTGGCAGGAACACGCCGCGAAATATCCCGGCTCTAAGTGCCTTGTTGTCACTTCCAACATCACAGAAGCAAAAAGACATATTGCCAATTTATCCGGATTGTCCCGGTGCGATATCGCCACGTCCGAAGACTCCGCAGCGGCTTTAAAAGTTATTAATAAGATGAAAGCCAATAAGCTCGACGTGATTGTCACCGTAGCTATGGCCTATGAAGGTCTTAATATTCCTGAGATCAGCCATATTATCTGTTTAACGCGGATCAGGAGCGTTCCATGGATAGAGCAAATGACGGCAAGGGCAAATAGAATAAGTCCTTGTGGCGGGGACGAGCAGACAGGCCATATCTTCGCGCCTGCCGACGCGCTCTTTAAACAGACCATGGCAAAGATTGAAGCTGAGCAGGCTCCAATATTGGAAGAAAGAACTTCGCGCCCATCCAGAGGCGCAACAGAGGACGGCGGGGGCTTCTGCCTAACTCCGGCCCCGGGTGGAATTATCCCCCTGTCCTCTGCCCTCACCGGTAAACGTGAAATGCTTTTAGGTCAGGTACCGGAAAAGACAGCCTCAGAACAGGAAGAAGAACTCCGGGGGAAGATTGACGATCACATAAAGGCCTACTGCCGGCAGAATCGATTTAAGCACCAAACGATTAATTACGAAGTCTTAATAGCCATGGGGAAACGTAGACAGGATATGACGATCAAGGAACTTGAAAATTGCCTTACTCATGTCCGGGCGAAATATCCATTATCATTTATCCGGGGAGCCGGTCGTAGAGTACCGACAAAAGCGCAGCCGTTCCCGTGTGTGTGGAGGTAGGAAATGAAAGAGAGATACACCCCAAATGAAGATTTGGCCTGTTGGTTTGGGCTGTCCCATGCTTCTTTCTTAACATTGCCGAGGGTTATGATGGAAGCCATGCCGGAAGAATGGCAAAAGAAAATGGCTGCTCTTCTGAATGAATTTGATGATGCCTTTCCAAATCAACCGGACATTAGAACAAGAGTTCAAATAACTCAATACGGTAAACTTATAAAAACGCCGGAGTGGATGATAAATTATCGCCATCCGGACTATAAAATGATTGATGCCTGCAGGGGTAAAAATGAAAGCAATCTCAGTTAAACAACCGTGGGCGTGGGCGTTATTCCACGGTAAGCCGGTAGAAAACAGAACGTGGGAAACGGACTATCGCGGGGAGCTTCTTATTCATGCGAGTAAACAATGGGATAAAAAAGGTTTTCTTTGGCTACGCGACAATAAATATATGGTCGATAGTCATGTAATTAGTTTTCATATTGGTTGTATCATCGGCAAAGTAACCATGACCGATTGCGTTATTTCTCACCCTTCCCCGTTCTTCTTTGGTCCTTATGGCCATATTTACAAAGACTCAATAGAGTTTAAAACGCCGATTCCGTTCAAAGGAAAGCTGAAATTCTTCGACGTACCGGCGGAATTGATAAAGGAGTAAATGAGAGATGAGCAATAAAGAAACTGTCGATAAAATAAGAACTATTTTAGAAGATGCAAGAATTTATGCAAACACACATATTTTATTAGATGGTGAGGGACATTATTTTACTTGTCGTGGAGAAGCTTTGTCATATTTTGAAGTTTTACGTCAAACAGAAAAGTTGCGACAAGCCGTTAATCGCTCATTTGATTATATTTCAACATTAGTTTTAAAGGAATAAATTTTGTTGACTGTACCCGCAAAAAATGTATCCTTTCCTCATAACCTTGGGGAGGGGGAAGCTATGGGCTTTAATGGCGGAAGTGTATTAAGGCATGGCAACCGCTTTTACGTCCAAATATATTGGAATAAGCGGATTGAAAAATTTTGGTCAGTCCTTATTCAAGGGCAATGGTGTTCGATAAAGAATGAAGAAAATGGGTACAAATTACTTTATGCTATCAGGGAAGATATAGACCGTGATCGTGAAGGCTTTGATCCTCGTTCTTTCCGCCCGGGGAATCCTCTTTGTATTGGTGAATATTATAAAACGTGGTTGTCTCAAATTGTAGCCGGTAAAAAATGTAAAACAGATTACCGCGGCGCAATAGTCAATTATGCCATTCCCTTCTTTGGCCAGGATAAAGACATCCGCAAATTTAAAAAAGCAGAATTAACAAGATTTCAGGAATCGCTTAATCTATCCGAAAAAGGCCGTTACAATGTCATGGGTGCCTTGAAATCAATGGTACGGTGGGCTTATTCAAATGAGGAAATAAAACACATCCCGCCCTTCCCGAAAATGAGCATGGGCGATCTGCCAGAGATAGAATATCTTACCCTTGACCAGCAAGAGCAGGTTTTAGCGCATATTCCCGCCCAGGACGCGCCTATTTTCCGTTTTGCTATGGAATATGGCATAAGAGTTGGTGAGGCCAGGGCGATTAAAAGAGACGCCATTAAAAATGGTAGAATCTATATAAAACGTGCCTTTTCAGGAAATGAATTGAGCGAAAAAACAAAAACCGGCGACATACGGAATCCTGATCTTACGCCATACGCCAAAGAGATAATAGACGGACAGAAACATTTAAGCGAGTTTCTTTTTATCCGGGCGGACGGAAAGCCATACACGAATAAGAATCTTAACAAAATATGGCACGCTGCCGAAGAAAAGGCCGGGATCAGGATCAAACTTTACAATGCTTTTCGTCATTCCCTCGGTTGCCAGCTTCTTGATGAAGGCGAAGATATGTCAACCGTTCAGGAAATTTTAGGTCACAAAAACGCTTCCATGACGAGGCGTTACGCGAAAAGGACGTCAAAGAAATTAGGACAAATTTTAACAATGCGGCGTTGCGGTAGGGTTGCGGTAGAAAATAAAGAGGCAAGTAATGAAAATCATTAATACTTTTGGTGGAGGCGGCGGGAGTCGAACCCGCGTCCGAAAACCTTCCGCTGTAGCTTCTACGTACGTAGCCTTCGTTTTAGAACCTTCACGCTGGTTTGCTCCCTAAGGCCGGATCGCCCCGCGCTATCCTGTAAGTATTCGCCGCCCTCCCCCAGGCAAAAAGTTTGGCTATCCTGTCTGAATGACGTTCTAGTCCAGCCAACAGGAGAACCGGGTAGAACGTTAGCCGACTAAGCGGCTAATGCGTAATCGTAGTTTTCTGCGATTATATGTTTCCTACCTGTTTAACGAGGCCTGTAGGAACCTCGGTACGCTTATTTATCTGTAATATAGACACTTACACCACCTTTGTCAAAGGAAAGATTTAAGAATATTCTTTCGGATTTTTTACAAAGATGCTGTAATTTATATGGTTTTTTCTCAGACTTTTATTAGCTTTGACTTGAAATCCCGGGCTAGTGTGCGGCGCTCTTCGCGCTCTTTAATATCCTGACGGCGGTCATACAATTTTTTGCCTTTGCCGATGCCGATTTCCACTTTTACCTTCCCATTTTTAAAATATAGCTTCAGTGGAATAAGCGCCAGACCTTTTTCCCGCGACTTGCCGTATAGTTTTTTAATCTCCCTTTTATGCAAAAGCAATTTGCGCGCCCGTAGAGGTTCATGATTAAAGCGATTCCCATGATCGTAATGACTGATATGCATTTCTTTAAGAAATACTTCATCATCCTTGACGACGGCATAACTGTCTTTGAGATTGGCCTTGCCGGCGCGCAGAGCTTTAACCTCTGTTCCTGTTAAGACCATACCGGCTTCATAAATATCGCCGATTTCGTAATTCATGCGCGCTGTTTTATTGGATGCGATCATTTTCTGCGCTGTGTTTTCTTTAACCATAGTTTAATTCTACATGAAATTTGAAGTATTGCTACCTATTTTTGTTTTCCTCTTCTGGTTCAAAATACTTTAACTAGATTATACTAAAATATAAATTCCTGGATTCCCGCCTGCGCGGGAATGACATATCGATATGTGTTATTTTCTCTTCTGTGGCAGCAGATAATCCGGTTTTACATGGCTCATTGCCTTGTAAATATTATCGCGGATTTCTTTGTTATCCCGTTCTAATTCATTCAAAAGATTTTTAATATATATTCGCTTAGATGTAAGGCTTGTCGGACAATTGTTTTTCACTGCCGGGAATTGGCGCTCTCTGCTGTATTTTTTTACCAGTTCCTCCTGCAAATAAGCAAGCGGACGAATGATATGCAGTTTACCGCCGAATATACTCTGATTGGGCATCATTGTACTTATTTCGCGTCCGTAAAACATGTTTATCAGCAGTGTTTCGATAATATCGTCCCGGTGATGGGCAAACGCTATTTTATTGCAGCCTTCAGCATCGGCGATTTCAAATATTCTTTTGCGCCTGAGCCGTGAACATAAAAAACAGGGATTTTTTTTATTAATATCGGAATGCGCCAGATTGCCGATATCCGTCTTTTCCATTACGTAGCGGTAGTTGTTCTCCTGAAAATATTTTTCCAATACTTTATACGCCTGATATTGGGAGTCAAAACCCATGTCGATATTGACAGCGATAAAAGAAAACCGGGGGACAAAAATCATCGGAGAATCAAGTAAATCCAGCAAGGCAAAACTATCCGCACCGCCGGAGACACCTATTAAAAGACGGTCTCCTTCCTCAATCATCCCGTAATCCAGCACTGCTTTTTCCAACCACTTTTTCAAATGCAGGAAAAGTTTTGTATTTTTATCTTTTTTAATCTCATCCATCATATACATATTCACTTTAATTTTTTACCGCCTTATTGCAGTGTACTTATCTGACTTTGTAAACGGAATCAAGACACTTCGATTATCGTCTTGAAATCGCCAAGGCTCTCTGCTATAGCTTGGGGCAAAGCCAAAAAGGAGGTTTTTGTATGCCGGAAATTATTAAAGTTCATGCCCGAGAAATTCTGGATTCCCGGGGAAATCCAACGGTAGAAGCCGAAGTGACAACAATAGCGGGGATTACCGCAAGAGCGGCTGTTCCTTCAGGTGCTTCCACCGGCGAGCATGAAATGTTGGAATTACGAGACGGCAATAAGAAAAGATTCAATGGGAAAGGTGTTCAAAATGCCGTAAAAAATATTCTCTATAAAATCGGTCCGGAAATTATCGGTATGGATTGCCGCCGACAGCGCGATATCGACTATGCCATGATCGAACTGGACGGAACAGAAAACAAGGGAAAACTTGGCGCCAACTCGATTCTGGCTGTCTCGATGGCCTGCGCCAAAGCCGGAGCGGAAATATCAGGCCTGCCCCTCTATCGATACCTGGGCGGTGTCAACGCTAAGGACCTGCCGATACCGCAGTCCAATATTTTAAACGGCGGGCAGCACGCCGACAATAATGTGGACATTCAGGAATTTATGATTATGCCGGTAGGCGCACCTAATTTTACCGAAGCTATCCGCATGAACGCGGAAATTTTTCATGCTTTAAAGTCAGTGCTCAAAGGCAAAGGTTATAACACAGCCGTTGGCGATGAAGGCGGCTTTGCACCGAATTTAAAATCCAATGAAGAAGCTCTTTCCCTTATTATGACAGCTATAGAAAAAGCAAACTACCATCCGGGTCAGGATATTATGATCGCCTTGGATTCGGCCGCAAGTTCTTTTTATGAAAAAGATAAATATATTCTCGCGGCGGAAAAGAAACCGCAAAAATCGGCTGAAGAAATGGTTAAATTCTATGCTGATCTCGTCGCAAAATATCCTATTATATCTATTGAAGACGGACTGGCGGAAGATGACTGGAATGGTTGGAAAATATTGACTGATGAACTGGGCGGCAAGATTCAGATTGTCGGCGATGATCTTTTTGTCACTAATGTTAAACGTCTGGAGCAAGGCATTGCCAAGGGTGTCGCCAATTCAGTTTTAATTAAGCTCAACCAGATCGGCACACTTACAGAAACACTCAACACCATGGAACGCGCTAAAGAAGCAAGCTATACTTGCGTTGTCTCGCACCGTTCGGGCGAAACAGAAGATACTTTTATGGCGGATATCACCGTCGCCACCAATTGCGGACAGATTAAAAGTGGTTCACTTTCCCGTACGGAAAGACTGGCTAAGTACAATCAACTGATGCGCATTGAAGAAGAATTAGGTGATGCAGCCAACTATCGCGGCAAGGCGGCATTTTACAGCATTAAACAACCGGTTAAAGCAGGGAAGAAAAAATAACTATCAATTAACACATTAACTATAAAGGGCTGGCCTTTGGAAAAAGGTCAGCCCTTTTATTTTGATTCCATTCTACAGGAACTATTCTCTCAATTATTCATACCATTTCGATTGGAAGCTGCCGCCTGATCGGCGTCACTTCCCGGTAGGGTAAAAATTTTTATTCTTATTGCGCGCCCTTTGGTTGCGCATCCGGTCAAAGGATAACGAGGCGGCAAGGAGGAGGCTCCGCAGGCGTATTTTACATACGTTGAGGAAGCCGACGACGCAGCCAACAAAGTTAGCCGAAGAAAGCGAATTGGTATTAAAAACCTCTAAAGAAGTTTGAACAAACGGCGACGTAAAACTTCCATTTCCGCCCTGTTTTCAGTCAGAGCATAAGAAACTTCTTTCTTATCAATTTTTTCATCTTTTATCGCGGTTATTAATTCTGCGTCTTCAAGAAATATAATGACATTAAGATAATTGGGCTGGGAAAGCGCCTCGGGCCTCAAAACTTCACCCTTCTTGTACATCCGGTCTCCCATCGCTATGATCTTCTTCGACCAATCCTTCTTTGCCAGCGGATTTTTCTTTAAATACAGGCAGCTTCTGATGACTATCCAGGATGATTCAAGATAATTATGAATTAAATCGGCAAAAGGTTTTAGTTTTTTATTGCCCTTACCTTTTATCTCTAAGTATACCTGACCATCGCGCTCGACGGATGTAATCATTTTTCTTTCATGTAAATAGGTCAGCACTTCATTAACATCTTCCGCATCATCTTTATGTTCATCAAAAATAAATTCATTCCATAGAAGCTTTTTGAGAAACTTATAATCGCTCATTATTCGTTGTAAAGAGATTAAATCTTCATTATTCTTAACTATGGAAGTGGCAACAAAACACAGGGGAATAAAGAAATGCAGAATGTTGTTTTTATAATATTCCAGATTTATCCTTTTTTCTTCTTTCAAAGAATAAACCACTTCCTGTATTTCTTCGGCTTCATCCTCTTCCGCCTCAATTTTTGATATAAATCGCTCCTGTACAAACATATTGATAGCATCGTTTATTGCTTTTTCGCGGTTAGTAAACGTTTCAGCAAATTTTACTTTCTTCATGGAAAGATATTCGAAATATTCATCGAGAATATCAAGCAACTCGCTATGAGACATTCCTCTGCGGTAATGACTTAAGATAACGGCAGCCACCAAAGAAAAAGGAGTGACTACGGCGACTTTGTTAATTTCCAGAACTATTTCATAACCGATTTTCCGGTAAAGGCTCTGCCTTTCTTCCAGAGCCATTTCTTCTATCGGCTTTTCCTGAGACGCCAGATAATCTTTCATAATCATCGGCTCACCGATGTTGACATAAACGCGGCCGTATCTTTTAGTTAATATTTTACTTGTCTTGATTATCTCTGCTGCATTTTCAGGGGATTTGGATGCCCCGCCCAGTTCTTTAAGATATGATTTTTCCTCAATCACGCGATCATAACCAATGTAAACCGGAATTGCGGCGAAATTTTCACAATACTTTTCCTGATAAGACTGAATAATCATGGAAAGAAGACCATACTTAGGCATGACCATTTTGCCTGTACGGCTGCGTCCACCTTCAATAAAAAATTCCAGAGGCAAACCTTCTTTCAAGAGTATCGCCAGGTACTTGGTAAATACTTCGGAATAAATTTTATTGCCTTTAAAGCTCCGCCGCAGAAAAAAAGCACCGGACTTACGAAATATGTATCCCATTGGAAAAAAGGTCATATTACTACCGGCGGCAATAAAAGGAAGTTGAATATTGTTCTCGTACAAAACATAAGATAACAAAAGATAATCAATATGACTCCGATGGCAGGGAACAAGAACAAAAGGCATTTTTTTGGAAATGTTTCTTATTCTGGCCAAACCTTCCTTATCAATTAATAAACCGTCATAAATGTTGTTCCATAGCCAGGACAATACTTTTCGCAAAAACTCTATAAACGTTTCGTTATAATCAGCGGCAATTTCATAAAGATAACGGCGGGCGTCTTTTTCAACCGCAACTTTTTTCTTATTTTCTTTTTCCGCATAATCGGCAATGAATTTTTTCAGCGGCTCGTCGCTCAGCACCATTCCGATGAGTTCTTCCCGTGATTTTAAAGCGGGCCCGACAACAGTATTCTTCTCCTTTTCAATGCGGTCTATTAATTCTCCGCGCAGTTCGTGAACCATTGCTTCTTTAGAAACGCTTTTGGTTGTATTCAAATATTCGGATAATTTGACCGGTTCCGCGGGAATGACAAAAGCGTTGCCGGAATAACGTATAAAAGTAATCAACCGGCGCAACGCCCCCGTGTGCTCCGTTTGTCCGAAAAGAATATTGATAATACTCTCATCTTCTTTCTCGCGCCTGCGTCCGTAAGAAACCAGAACCGGCACAACAAAAATGGGGAAATCGACTTTCTTTTGGACATTAAGCAGGCTTACGATCGCACTTTCCGCAGATCTGTTTTCAATGAATTCCGATTCACCGAGATGAATCACGATGCTCTTTTTTTCATTAATTGTTCGCTCGATATACGCCAGTTTTCCCATCCAGGCTTTTTGTTCCTTACCCAAACGTCGCAAAAAGGACGACCATAAAAATTTAAGCATTTCCGGCAGAGGCTGCCAGAAAGACATATTCATCCCATGACAATATACTGGAGCAGGAATCCCCTTGCGTTTAAAAAGCTCATAGATGACAAGGCTGTTAAGTTCGCTTCTTTGGTTCAAAGCGTAAACTACAACTCCTTCGGCAGAAAGTTTCTTAATGGCATCAACATATTCATCGGCAATGGAAACCTGCGAAAGAAATGTTTTCAGCAGCCGGAATTGCAGAAAATTCTGTTCATCGTAAAGATTTCCGGAATAATATTCTTTATTTTGATCTGGTTTGACTGAATTCATCGTTTCTTTCATTAGTTGGATCTCCTACGGCGCAAGCCAAAAAATCCCTATAATAATACAACCTCCCACAAGTTATGGCACATTCTTTCCTCACCGGGAACCGAAAATCCCGGTTTATTGGATTGAAGTTCTTCGCCAGCAGCAAAGGGGAGGTGTCTAATTTTACATTAAATTTTATGCTCACATACAATTTAAAAACCAGCCTGCAGTTGTGAACATTATCGCAGGTTTGTTCATATAGTTATTTAATATAAATTAATCATCTTCGTTTTGAAATTCAACAGGAAAACGTTTCTTCATATAATCATGCACACACATTCGCACTTCAGAAGCCATATTAAAAGAAAGAGCTTTTTCCAATAACAGTTTGGATTCCTTCAATGTTGATTCTCTTATGATTTTTTTAATACGGGGAATGGCCAAATGGTTCATGCTTAATTCATCTAATTCCATTCCCAGAAGAATCAATGTACATATGGGATCACCGGCCATTTCACCACACATCGACACACGAATACCGGCTTCATGAGCTGTATCCACTACACTTTTTACCAATTTCAAAACCGCCGGATGCAAAGGTTCATATAAATACGTTAAACGTTCGTTCGACCTGTCAATAGCCAGAGAATACTGAATCAAATCATTTGTGCCGATGCTGAAGAAATCTACTTCACGTGCCAGTTTATCTGCAATCACAACTGCCGCAGGCACCTCAATCATTGCTCCTATCTCC
Source organism: Deltaproteobacteria bacterium HGW-Deltaproteobacteria-2 (assembly GCA_002840505.1). NCBI lineage: Bacteria > Deltaproteobacteria > Deltaproteobacteria bacterium HGW-Deltaproteobacteria-2. The sequence goes on from PHBC01000007.1 coordinate 37,388, forward strand.
ATCTCCGAAGCAATATTTTCACCTTGCGCCAAAAGCTCTTTACGTGTCTCTTCCAACAATTTTTTTGCTTCGACAATCTCCTCTACACTCGAAATCATCGGGAAAAGAATTCTCGTTTTCCCAAACGCTCCAGCTCGCCAAATGGCTCTCAGTTGAGTCTTGAATATTTCAACTTCCTTTAAACAAAAACGAATCGCTCTCAATCCCATTTGCGGATTTAATTCTTTTACCGGCTTTTGACTGGAAGGAAATTTATCGCCGCCTAAGTCAAAAGTTCTGATTGTCGACCAAAGTAAATCTTTCTCACTGACAACCTGACAGTAATTATTAAAATGATCCTCTTCCGTCGGTAATTCCTGACGATTAATATATATAAACTCCGTACGATAAAGTCCGATATGTTCCGCACCATGCGCGATGGCCGAAGGTATTTCTTCAACAAACTCTATATTGCATCCTATATGCAGCGTATAATTGTCACTGGTAACAGCAGGCGCTTTTGCATCTTTAAGGTACTCATCTCTGGCTGCTGAATAGAGAAGCTTTTTTTCTTCATATCTTTGCAACATTTCCGGGTATGGATTGACAACAACCAATCCGGAAATGCCATCAACAATTATTTCGTCACCGGTGCGTACAAAACGCGTGACATTGTCCAAACCGACGACGGCAGGCAATTCCATATCGCGGGCAACAATAGCTGTATGCGAAGTACGGCCGCCGGCATCGGTGGCGAAACCGATAACTCTCTCCATTTTCATTTGAACTGTATTGGCCGGGGAGATATCCTGCGCAATAACAATTACCTTTTCATCAGTTCCCCAGATAGTTTCTTTTTTTTCACCGGAAAGATTGCTTAAAATTCTTTGGCTAACATTCTGAACATCACTAATACGTCCCCGAATATAAGTATCTTCCACTTTTTCGAATATTTGCTCATAGCGGTCCACTGTCAAACGCACCGCCCATTCCGCGTTAATTTTTAATCTTTGTATATATTTAATTGTACGGTTGACAAATTTTTTGTCTTTTAAAATTAATATATGAACGTCAATAACGTAAAGAGGTTCTGTGACTTTCGTCTTCTTGAGATTTTTCTGAATTTCTAAAAGTTGATATTCTGATTCTTTCAATGCTTTTTTTAAGCGAAGAATTTCTTTTGGAATCAACGAAGTGGATTTCAGTTTATAAAAAGATATCTGGCTGTCCAGAGGATCAAAACGGTAAACCCTGCCTATAGCAACGCCGGGAGAAACACCGACACCCTTAAGAACAAACGTCTTCTTTGTCTGATCAGGACTCATTTTTTTAGTTATGTTTCTCCAAATTTATTTTCAACAAGCTTTTCCAATTCCTCTATAGCCTTGGAAGCATCAGCTCCCTCGGCTTTTATTGTTAACATTCCGCCATGGGGACAAGCAAGAGTAAGTATATCGAGAATACTTCTGCCATCAGCAATTTGTCCGTTGTGTTCAATATAAATGCCTGCATTAAATTGCTGAGCTACTTTAACAAAATTTGCCGCTGCCCGCGCATGCATCCCCAGTTTATTTTTCAATTTTAAGGTTCTGATTTCTGTCAATTCAAAAATCCCCTCTCGGAAATTAGAAAAAATAATGCAACGGTCCCATAAATAATATAAACCTGCGACACACCTTTTTTAATTAATATAAGACAAAGCAAAACAAATGCTAATGCCGTAAATTTCATAACAACATCTAAAGTTCTTGTAAATGGCCAATATCCACCTTCCGACAGCCAGATAATCGAACCCGCCAGCACAACTAAAGAAAACCAGCGAATTTTTACTGCTACATTGGGCAAATCAAGAGAGCGAATAAACTTAAAACCCGTCTTCCCTCCACGGTAACCTTCAATAAAACCTTTTAACCTTATCCAAATGTGAGCCGGCGTAAAAATTAACAAGAAAGCAACAGGGGCAAGCATTAATCCCATATATGATAAGATAACTGCAATTATAGCGGCAAAAGGCCTTAGGGCTCCCCAAAAAAAAATGTCACCTATCGCAGCATAAGATCCCATCAAACTTTGTTTAATCATCAAAGCATCGGAAACAGTATCGTTATCTTTTTGCTCTTCCTCCAAACAAACGACGGTACCGATTACCGAAGCTGAAAGATAGGGATTAGTATTAAATAACTGCAAGTGTCTGTTAAGCATTCTTGCCGAATCTTTTTGTTGTAATTGCCATTCCCGAACAAGGGGAGTTATCGCCATTGCAAAACCTAAGTTTTGCATTCGCCGGAAATTAAGTGTTGTTTGGATAAAAAAAGATCTTAAAAAGATTTTCATTAAAGTTGTTTTTTTCACTCTTTTACGGCCTCAAAAACCACGAGTATAAATCAGAAATATTGTGCAACAAGCTCCAGGGTATTATACTCTCCGCTTCGTCCCGACAGTGTCGGGATTCAAATTTCTAATTCCACTGCGTTTTGCTTCTGGAATTGGTTTTCACTAACAATTAACTATATATTTTTAATATCTTTTGCGTATGCTCCTAGCATAAAAGGCTGGTTAAGTCAATTTAATCGCAACTTCCATACATCACCTTTTCCCCTTCGCCTGCAAATCATATTTGATTTAATATCGATACATCTGCTATGCGGAATTATAACATTTGCAAGCATCAACTTTTTAACTTGCGTTGTCTCTCGGATAACCTTCAGATTTTCGAGATTCTCAGATTCTACACTTTATTCTCAGCTCTAAATTTCATTAGAATTTAATTTTCACTAATAAAGTAATATTTTTGTAAATAATCAGCCTCTATTATAAACAATAAATAATACCATTTCTAAATCAAAGATGATATTGAGGCAGCAGTGAAACTCGAAATACAGTTACGCAGTGAACTGGAATTCGTTAGTTGAGCTGTCCCGCTTCTGCGGGGCTAGGCTTCAGGCAACGAGGCGTATTTATACATACGTTGAGGAAGCCGACAACCCCGGCCTGCGCCGGGGTAGGCTGTGCCAACAAAAATAGCGCTTTGATCGGAAGCGCATCCCGCAAGGGAAGCGCATAAAAAATAGAATCTTACATTGCCGAGAATTTTTGCCAGCATGGCGAAAACTTCCTTTAAAATTGGTATAATGAGTAAAAAAGTTCTTATTATAAATCCCTGGATTCACGACTTTGCAGCCTACGATTTCTGGATAAAACCACTTGGTCTTTTATATTTGGGCGGCTTATTGCGCCAAAACGGCCATAAAGTTCATTTTATTGATTGTCTTGACCCATATCATCCGGCCATGCTCCACGGAAATCGCAAACAGCCAAAGCGTTATTCCTATGGCGACGGCAAATTCTTCCGGCAGATTATTCCAACTCCTGGACCGCTGAAGATGTTTGACCGAGGTTTCTGCCGCTATGGCATTACACCGGAAATATTCCGCGATGAATTGAAAAACCATCAGGATACGGATATCGTTTTGATCACTTCGATGATGACTTACTGGTATCCCGGAGTTTTCGAAGCAATTAAGATAATCAAAGAAGTATTGCCTCAAGTTCCCATAGTGCTGGGCGGCAAATATGCTACCCTTTGTTATGATCACGCCGTAAAATTTTCAGGAGCGGGTTTTATTATTGCCGGCGCCGGCGAAAAACTGATTCTTCAGTTGTTTCATAAAATATTTGACGAAAAACCTTTATTTATACCGGATGAAAACAATCTTGATTCGCACCCCTACCCTGCTTTCGACTTGATAAATAAAATAGACCAATTACCTTTAATCACTTCCCGGGGTTGTCCTTACCACTGCAGTTACTGCGCTACGCATATTTTTAATGATAAATTCAGACGACGTGATCCTGTAAAAGTTGTCGAAGAAATTGAATACTGGCAGAAAATATCCGGTGTGGATAATTTTAGTTTTTACGACGACGCTTTACTTGTTAATCCTGAAGAAATGATTATACCTCTATTGCACGAGCTAAAAAAAAGAAATTTGTCCTGTAAGTTTCATTGCCCCAACGGACTGCATTTGAGAGAAATCAATGAAGAATTAAGTGAGTTGCTCTACAGTTCAGGATTTAAAACGATTCGCTTTGGCTTTGAGACATCAGATTTAAAAAGGCAGTTGCAAACCGGCGGTAAAGTTAAAAACGAAGAGCTATACAATGCTGTGAGTCATTTAAAAAAAGCCGGTTATAAAACCGATGAGATAGGCATATATTTGCTTTGCGGTATGCCCGGTCAAAAAGCCCAAGAAGTCATAGACAGTATTGAATTTGTGCAGGAATGCGGTGCCAAACCGGTTCTGGCCGAATATTCGCCCATTCCCGGAACAAAAATGTGGACAGACGCAGTGGCATCTTCTTCTTTTGACATTCAAGGAGAACCATTATATCATAATAATTCGTTGCTTCCCTGCCGTAATGATGATTTCAATTTTGCCGTTTATACGGAATTGAAAAAGAAGCTTAAAATGAATCCAGAAACAGGCGGTTTGGTATGAATGGTTTAATATGGATTAAGAATACATTGATTTTAGTATTATCCTTATTTTTTTTAATTATCGGCGTCAATACTTTGATAGGCTCTTATCGGATAAAGAATCCAATGGAGTTTGTCATGTATTTTTTTTCTGCTTCGCTTTTAATTTTAGTTTGCCTTGTCGGTGTTATATACTTTTTCTCCCGTTTATTTATTAAGAAACAGGCGGATGGAATCAATAATGACGAAACGCAATAATATTCTCGGATTAATTTTCATATTAGCAGCAGTTTTATTAACCGCTGGTCTTTCCTACGGCCTCGATCTGGAAAAGAAGGTCATTAAAACAAAACTGAAAAATGGTTTGACCGTACTCATGCTGGAGCGTCATTTAAGCCAGACTGTTTCCCTCTACATACGGCATCGTATTGGCGCCATCGATGAACAAAACGGACAAAGCGGCGCCGCCCATCTTTTGGAACATATGATGTTTAAGGGAACGACAACGATCGGTGCAAAAAAATACAGCGCTGAAAAAATAATATTGGACGAAATTGAAAAAACCGGCAATCTTCTGGACATGGAAAAAAGAAAAGCCCCAAAATCTGATCAAAAAGTAATTGAAAAACTTTCCCGTCGCTTGAAAATATTACAGGATGAGCACAAGAAATATTTCACACCTAATGAAATTGACCGGTTGTATACCGAAAATGGCGGCCTGGATATGAATGCATCCACCGGTCAGGATGTGACTACCTATCATGTCAGTCTTCCCGCCAATAAAATTGAACTATGGGCGAGAATTGAGTCGGACCGCCTGCTCAACCCTGTTTTCCGCGAATTTTACACGGAACGCGATGTTGTCATGGAAGAGAGGAGACAACGAGTTGAATCCGATCCTGACGGTAAACTTTATGAACAATTCATGAGCACCGCTTATAAGATCCATCCCTACGGCAGACCGATTATAGGATGGGAAAAAGATTTAATGAATCTGAGCCCTGACTCAGTGAGGGAAATATTCTCCAAATATAAGAACCCGGAAAGTATTGTAATCGCGGTTGTCGGAGACATTAAGCCGCAAGAGACACTAAAATTAATCGAAAAATATTTTGGACGCATTCCTGCTGCTAAGGAAAATAAATACTTGATTCCAGAGGAGCCGCAACAAACAGAAGAACGAAAAGTAAAGGTTAAATTCGATGCCAACCCGATGATGATTATCGGGTTTCACAAACCAAATGCCCCGGCCCGTGAAGATTACGTGTTTGATGTGCTGGACACAATTTTGACCAGCGGCAGGACCAGCCGTCTATTCAAAAAAATGGTTACTGACAGGCAAATAGCAAAAAGTGTGACGTCCATCAACGGCATTCCTGCGACAAGATATCCAAATCTTTTTACGATATTTTCCCAACCCCGTCATCCTCACACTAATTTGGAATTGGAAGAAATGATTCTTCAGGAAATAGAAAATATAAAAACCAGTCCGGTTACAAGTGAAGAATTAACTAAAGCCAAAAATATTATAAAAACGGAGTACATTAAAGATCTGGATTCTAATTCCGAAATTGCATCTATGTTAACTTATTATGAAGTTCTATTGGGTGATTACAGATATATCTCTGAATATCCCCAAAATATTGATCAGGTTACGGCTGAAGACATAATGAAAGTCGCCGAAGTTTACCTTACCAAAACCAACCGCACAATTTCTGTCCTTGAAAAAAAGAAGGATTAAGGGAATCATATGAGCGGAAGAATTAATTATCTTTTTAAATATTGCCTTCCCTTTCTGATCAATCTGGTATTAATTACCGGAGGTGTTCTGCCGGCACAAGCAGTTTCCGGTTCTCCATTAACGTCACCGGATAAACTTAAGTACGCTCCCCTGCAATTCAATCTGCCGCAAACCCAGCGCGTGGTTCTTGATAATGGAATTGTTCTTCATATTCTGGAAAACCATGAACTGCCTTTGGTTAATATCAATGCTCTGGTTAAAACAGGAACAATGTATGATCCGCAAGGCAAGGCGGGCGTTGCCGAATTGACGGCCTATGTCATGAGAACGGGAGGCACAAAGAAATTAAGCAGCACAGAAATCGACAAGCAGCTTGATTCCATAGCAGCGTCGGTCTCCCTCAGCATGTCCCTTGAATCCGCCCGGATTAATTTTTCCATCTTGAAAGAAAATCTGGAAAAAGGAATTGATCTGTTTTCGCAAATTCTCCTGCAACCGGCCCTGGAAAAGGATAAATTCGAATTGGCGGTACAATTAAAAAAAGAAGAACTCAGGAGAATTAAAGACGATCCACAAAAGCTTGCTTTCCGTGAATTCAATAAACTGATCTACGCCAATGATCCGCGCGGTTTTTTGTCATCATACACGTCCTTAGCCAATATTGAACGGAATGATTTGGTTGAATTTTACAACCGTTTTTTCATGCCGAATAATATCATTTTCGCTGTTAGCGGCGATATCACCAAGAAAGAGGTTCTGGAAATATTCAGTCGTTATTTCGGAGAATGGGAACCCAGAAATATTCCGGCTTATCTCCCTCCTCCAGCCGGAAAATCCAAGGCCGGATTGTACTGTATCGACAAGGATATTACCCAGTCCATAATTGTCAGTGGTCAATTTACAACAAGTAAAACCGATCCCGATTTTTATTCTTTTACCGTACTTGATTTTATTATCGGCAGCGGCGGCTTTCCTTCCAGAATCTTCAGCGCCGTGCGCAATAATGAGGGACTGGCTTACAGCGCCGGCAGTTTTTACCAGGCGAAACCGGCGTATGGAATTTTTGGAACATACGCTTTTACAAAAACGTCTTCAACCATGAAAACACTTTCCCTGATTAATTCGATTCTGGAAAAAATTAAAACTGGTACGATCACGGTCGGGGAAACTAACTGGGCCAAACAATCCATAATCAATGGCTTTGTTTTTTCTTTCGATACTCCCGAACATATTGCCTGGCAGCAGGTCAATCTCGAATCAGAAAAATTGCCTGCAGACTTTTTGATCAATTACCGAAACAATATAGAAAAAGTCTCTGTCAGAGATCTGAATGATACCGCTGTCAAATATTTGGATAAAACAAAAAACGCCGTCTTGATTTTAGGAAACAGTAAAAAGTTTGACAAACCTTTGTCCACCATTGCGCAACCACTTTTAATAACCCCTCAAGAATAATATATCATTTAAGGAACTATTATGATTGACCCGGAAATATTCAGAAGAATAACTAAGCGAATCGATTCCTACCGTGAAGCGATGATTGAATTGCAAAGCGCTCTTTGTGCAATTTCCGCCGTAGGTCCGGAAAACGGTGGAGACGGAGAACTGTTGAAGGCCAATTTTCTAAAAAATCGTCTTTTGCAAATGGGATTTAAAAACTTCCGGCATTATGACGCTAAGGACCAGCGAGTTTCTTCCGGCATCCGCCCTAATTTCACTACAACAATAGAAGGTAAAAATAAAAACAAATTTATCTGGATTATTACTCACATGGATATAGTACCGCCCGGCGAACTGCGTCTCTGGAGTCACGATCCCTACAACGCTTATGTCAAAAACGGGCATATTTTCGGTCGTGGCGTTGAAGACAATCAGCAGGATATGGTTGCTTCCATCTTTGCCGCTAAAGCTATGATTGAAGAGGGCCTGATACCGGATAATTCAATCAACCTCGCTTTTGTTTCCGATGAAGAAACATCAAGTAATATGGGTCTGTACTACATGATAGATTCCGCCAATCCGCTTTTTAATGATGACGATTTGATAGTTGTTCCCGATTCCGGGAATCCTGAAGGATCATTAATCGAGGTCGCTGAAAAAAGCATGCTTTGGCTGTGTTTTAAAACAATAGGTAAACAATGCCACGGATCGAATCCGCAATTGGGTAATAATGCTTTTGTCGCGGCATCGCATCTGGTAACAAAATTGGTCAAGCTGAAAAAACTGTTTCCCAAGTCCGATCCACTTTTTGATCCTCCTCAAAGCACGTTTGAACCAACAAAAAAAGAGGCGAATGTGGGTAACATCAACACCATACCCGGCGAAGATATTTTCTGTATGGACTGCCGCGTCCTGCCGGAATATGATTTACAGGATGTCATGAAGGCGATACAAATAATTGTTCAGGGAATTGAAAAAAAATTCAAGGTCCGGATAGAAATATCCATTGCGCAACATGTGCAATCGGCAGAACCGACTTCTCCCAATGCTCCGATCGTTCAAATGTTGACAAAAGCCATTCAGGAAGTCTACAACGTAAAAGCATATGCCGGGGGTGTCGGCGCCGGAACAGTTGCCTCCTATATTCGCAAAAAAAATTACCCCGTCGCTGTTTGGTCTAAAACCAACCAGACAGCTCATCAGCCGGACGAAAACTGCCCCATTGACAACATTCTGGGCAACGCCAAGGTATTCGCTCACTTATTTCTGCAAAAATAATTTTGAAAACGCCTGATAAACAGTATGATTCAAAGCTCTTATTCTCAAAAACGAACACTTAACGGCTTTTTAAGAACTCATCAATTGTATTGCATTGGATAAATCAAAATGATAAAACTAAACCCCAAAATTACGAATTTGTTCTGTCTTGTGAATAGAGTGCTGACAATTGGATAATATAAGTTTAAAGGCTGATAATTATTTGAAGCAACCAACCAAAAGCATGGTCGTAGAGAAAATTTCTTTTGCCGACCATAACCTGCTGAAAAATCTCTGCGGCGAACATGATAAGCATCTAAAGCTTATCGAAAATATGGAGCCTGTCAAATTAAAAGCCTGGGGGAATAATATTACTGTCTCCGGCAATAATGAAAATGTCAGTAAAATCATCTCTATGCTGAAACAGCTTTATTCTATAATGGAAAAAGGCTGGCATATTCAATCTGCCGATATTGATTACGCTCACCGCATTCTTTCCGAAGATGTAGCTTTTAAGTTGGAGCGTATTTTTCTTGATACGGTTTTTATTTCCTCCAAGAAACGTGTAATTACACCCAAAAGCATAGCCCAGAGACTTTATATTGAAGACATGAGAAATTTTGACATGATTTTCGCCATAGGTCCTGCCGGAACAGGGAAAACATATCTGGCCATGGCGATGGCGGTATCCTGTTTGATGGAGCGGAAGATTCAAAGGATTATATTGGCTCGCCCCGCCGTAGAAGCAGGCGAACGACTGGGATTTTTACCGGGAGACCTGGCGGAAAAAGTAAATCCGTATCTGCGTCCTCTGTATGACGCGCTCTATGATATGATAGATATGGAAAGAGCAACAGCTCTCATCAATAAGGGCTTTATTGAGGTCGCACCACTTGCATTTATGCGGGGCCGCACGCTTAATGATTCCTTTGTTATTCTGGATGAAGCTCAGAATACGACTTCCGAACAAATGAAAATGTTTCTGACGAGGCTTGGATTTGGCTCCAAAGCGGTAATTACCGGAGATATCACTCAGATTGATCTGCCTTCGGGAAAAGTTTCCGGTTTGATTGAAGCGGAACATATTTTGAAAAGAATCGACCGTATCCGCTTTGTTCACTTTTCGGAAATTGACGTTGTCCGACATCCGTTAGTTCAGGATGTCATCAAAGCTTATAAACGATCCGATAAAGAAAAAACTACAGATTCCAATAAATGAATTTTATGAATTTCTTCGAATTAATAAAAAATAAGGCCGCAAATATTTTCAAGAAGCTGCGGGGGAATAACTTATCTTTTGAATTTTTGAAAAACAGAACTTTTCAAAAATGGGCTATTGCTGTTAGCCTCTGCTTAATCTTAGCCATCATAATATCCCCGGAACTCCGCATCTACGAACCGGACTTTAAACTGGGCATGATTGCTCCCAGAAATATTAAAGCAGATTATTCATTTCTGGTTGAAGATCCGCAGGCAACCGAACAAAAAAAAATGGAGGACGCGGAGAACGTCAAACCGGTCTATGATTACGATATTAAAATCAAAGAAAATATAAGAAAAAAAATAGTCATAGCTCTTTCTGCCGCGGCAGATAATTACAATAATTATCCTAAGGGGAAAACTTCGAAAAACGGCGGGCTTGATGTAAGCAAATTACAAAAAGATAAAAAGAGCATGGAAAGAGACCTGGGAATTTATCTAAGTTCGGAAGAATTTTATGTTCTCAACGAGCATAAATTTTCCGATGAACTCCAACAAAAATTATCTAATTTGATCATCTCTTTCTATGATAATAAATTTATTACTAATAATATTCTAAGCAACGCAGAAAAGCAGAAAGGCATTGTTGTCAGAAATTTAAAAACCAAGATTGAAGAGGAAATTAAAGATCAGTCTTTATTTTTCAATATTCAGGAAATTGACGCAGCGCTTTTAAGAACAGTCAATATGGTTTTTAATGAAGATGATGATCATTTGAAAGAAGCCGCTTTCTCTCTGGCAAAAAAATTAATCGAACCAAATTTAACTTTTAACAAAGAAGCCACGGAAAAGAACAAGCTGGCTATTATAGGAGAAACAAACTCGACATTTTTCCAGGTGCAGAAGAATGAAATGATTGTACGGGAAGGAGAAAAGATCGGTTATCTGGAATTAGCCAAATTGAATGCCTTTTATAAATCTGTTAAGGACAAATATTTTTCCAGATTCACAATTCTTCTTGGATTTTTTTTTACTTCTTTGTTTCTTTCGATTGTCCTGTACCTTTGGCGCACAAGAAACTGGATCACAACTTCAGCCCGTTCCAACGTTGATTTATTCGTTTTCGGAATTATTGCGCTTCTGCAAATATTATTCATCAAAACGGGAATTTTTATTTCGCTTGCCGTCAACAAAGCTTTTCCGTTTTTGCCGCCTGAAACATGTTTCTTCGCCATACCTTTTGCGTTTGGAGCAATGACCATCGCCATCTTGATTAATAGAAACGTCGCCATGATCATAAGTGTGCTCACATCATTAATGATCGGTTTTATTTTTGATGAAAAAATTATTTTCCCTCTCTTCTCCTTTTTGGGATCAGTCGCTGCGTCTTATCAAATCGTCCGTATCCGTCAACGTTCTGTGTTCTTAAGAATAGGTCTTTTTCTTGGAATTATCAATATGGCTGCGATTATCTGCCTCAACCTTATCACAGGAAACTTATTCAATGATCTGTTTCTGCGATTGACAATGGGATTTGTTGGCGGTGTTTTTACCGGAATACTTGTCGCTGGAATTACTCCTATCTTTGAAAGTATCTTCGGTTTTATAACAGATTTTAAACTGCTGGAGTTGGCTAATTTAAATCAGCCTCTTTTCCAGAGAATGATAATTGAAGCACCCGGAACTTATCATCACAGCATTATCGTTTCCTCTATGGTTGAATCGGCAGCCGAGGCTATCGGTGCAAATTCTCTGCTGACAAAAGTCAGCGCCTATTACCACGACATCGGCAAGCTGATGAAACCGCAATATTTTATTGAAAATCAACTTACAAATGAAAACAAGCACGATAAACTTTCACCAAAAATGAGCAGCCTGATTATAATATCCCACGTTAAAGACGGCTGCGAACTGGCCGCTAAAGCCAAACTTGGACCACAAATTATCAACATAATTCGTGAGCATCATGGTACAAGCATCGTCAGCTTTTTCTACGACAAGGCTAAGAAAGACAAGGATGAATCCATTCGTTCTTTATCGGAAAGTGATTTCCGGTATCCCGGACCTAAACCACAAACGAAAGAAGCGGGGCTCGTAATGCTTGGAGATGTTATTGAAGCGTCTTCACGCACGTTATCTAACCCTACTCCGGCAAGAATTCGTTCTCTGGTCAGAGAACGAATTGAACGCATCTATATGGATGGACAACTTGATGAAAGCGAGTTAACTATAAAAAATCTCAATACAATAGCGGAAACATTTACAAAAATTCTTACCGGAATTTTTCATCACCGTGTTGATTATCCGGAATCAGCGCAGAAAGAAACTAACAGCAAAAAAGAAATTGATGAAATTACAGATCGAAAACAATCAAAATAAAATTAAAATTGATAAACGCAGAATTCGCAGCACGGTTCTGAGAATTCTGAGGATTCTTAATTGTGCGGATAAAGAAATCAGTTTATCGTTTGTTGATGATGAGAAGATAAAAAAGTTAAACAAACAATATCTTGGTAAAAGTAAGCCGACTAATATTATTTCTTTTCCTCTTCAGGAAGGCGAATACAGTAATATAAATCCTGATATCATGGGTGATATTGTCATTTCGACCGAAACAGCTCAAAGAGATGCCCTTCGCGGAAATTTAACCTTGCCTCAGGAAATCGATTTTTTAATCATTCATGGAATTTTGCACTTGCTCGGTTATAATCATGAAAACACGACCAGAAAAGAAATAAATAAAATGCGTCAAAAAGAAAATGATTTATTCAAAGCTCTTTACGGCACTGATGCCTGTTTAATTTAATATTATTACTGGAGGATAAAAAATGGATTTATCTTTAAAGAATAAAGTTGTTTTGATTACCGGAGGCAGTCGTGGAATAGGCCGGGCAATCGCGTTGAGAATGGCTCAGGCCGGCGCCGATGTTGCAATTGCCAGTCGTAAAATTTCCGATTTGGAAAAGGTAGCAGTGGAAATAACTAAAACGGGGAGAAAGTGTCTGCCTTTTGCAGCTCATATCGGCAGAATGGATGAAATAAACAACCTTGTTCAGAATGTTGTTAAGGAGTTCGGGAAAATTGATATTCTCATAAACAATGCCGGAACAAGTCCCACGATGGCACCGGCTATTGAAATAGATGAGCGTGCCTGGGATTCCGTTGTAAATCTGAATTTAAAAGGGCTTTTTTTTCTGAGTCAGGCTGTGGCGCGTATAATGAAAGAAAAAGGCGGAGGGAAAATTATCAATGTCTCATCAACAGCAGGATTAACTCCCGACATACTTCCTGTTTATTCTATAAGCAAAGCCGCCGTGAACATGGCTACGAAAGTCATGGCTAAAGAATGGGCCATATACAATATTCGCGTTAACGCTATCGCCCCGGGAATTACCAAGACCCGCTTCAGTGAGGCTATTGTGAATAATCAGGATATCCTTAATATAGCAATGAGTAGAACTCCATTGGGACGTCCAGCCGAACCGGAAGAAATGGTTGGAGCTGTTATTTATCTGGCTTCGGATGAGTCAAGCTATGTCACAGGACAGGTACTTGTTATAGACGGTGGGATGACTATCTAGTGATAATTCCATTTCGCATTCAAGCGGCACCTTTGTCGGCCGCGTCGTCTGGCGACTCGGAGTACGTAAAATGTACACCTGCGTCGCCTCCTCCTTGCCTTCGCGGTGTCATCTTGAATGCGAAACGGAATAAAATCAGGCTTTTCTTGGCTTTTCTTCAACTCTTATTATCGCAATAACTTTTTTATTAATCTTTGTTAATAAAAAGCATTGATCTAAAACCAATGATAAAGTAAGATATAACTATGAAAGCATTATATAATAAATACTTAATTAATTTCAGTACAGGCTTATTCCTGCAAGTGGTTACAACAGTTTTAACTGTTTTTATAATTACCACAGCAAATGTTGCTCATGCCGATATCTACAAGTATGTGGATAATGAAGGCGTTCTGCATTTAACCAACGTGCCTACAGACCATAACGTCAAATATGTAATGATCATGAGAGAGAAACGAATTCTTTTCCAGGCCAATCTTGACGTAAGCAAATACGATGAACTTATTAACAAAGCCGCCAACAAATTTAAACTTGATTCTGCATTAATCAAAGCGATTATTAAAGCGGAATCCAATTTTAATCATCGAGCTGTTTCAAGGGTAGGAGCGCAAGGGTTAATGCAATTAATGCCGAAAACGGCATCTTCAATGAATGTCGAAGACAGTTTTCATCCTGAAAAAAACATTGAAGGTGGAGCACGTTATTTGCGTTATCTTCTCAATACCTACAAAGGAAATCTGGATCTGGCCCTTGCAGCTTATAATGCCGGAGAAAAAGCGGTCGCCAAATATAATTATAACATTCCTCCCTATCGGGAAACTCAAAATTATGTAAAGCGTGTTTATAGTTTTTATAAGTCATACAACGGCGAATAATAAGACCCGCTAAGAATGAGACCCAAGCGTCAGAAATAAAGTGCGCTGAAGCTTGCTGGACGAATTATACCAGGCGCGTAGCGAAATAGTGAGACCCTAGTTTCAGAAGCGTAGCGTACTGAAACTTGATGGTCGAATTATCCTAGGAACGAAGAGACGTAGGGTTCGAAGCGATAGTCGAATTATCCCCGAAGCGGAGCGTAGCGGGATAAATTTATCTGGAATGCTTCTCAACATATAAATATTTCCTGATTTCCGCCAATTTTCTTTCTTTAATACCTTTTATTTCCATTAATTGTTCTATATTCCGGAACCGGTTCAATCTGCCGCGTAAATCCAATATTTTCCCTGCTGTCGATTCGCCGATTCCTTTTACCAGAAGCAAATCGTCTTTCGTAGCTTTATTAAGATCAAATTTTATTCCCAGGGCAAACCTTTTAACTGCGCCCATCTCTGTCACGGCAATATTATTCCCGTCGGGAGACGAACCAACCGTGATTTTCATTCCGTCACTAAGCTTGAAATCCGGAAACGAAAATTTTCTGATGCCGGTATTCTCTAAAAACTTTGCCGCGGATGTCTCTGCCTCAACAAAATAAATTCCTTGAGACTGATCTTTTTTCACCACTTCAATCGCCAGTAAATTATTTATTTGATCGACAAAAGCTGGGATTTCATAACTGACAAATAAACTGTAATAATTAAAAAAGGGAATAATCGCCATGATTACACAAACGGCGATCAGTCCCTTAATTTGACTTTTGGAAATAGTCATGGAACTATTTTTTCTTTTCCAACCCGAAAGCATCATGCAGAGCAGTAACAGCAAGCTCTGTATATTTTCGTTTAATAATACAGGATATTTTAATTTCCGATGTGCTGATCATCATGATATTGATACTTTCGTTGGACAAAGTTTTGAACATTTTAGCCGCAACACCGGAATGACTTACCATTCCTACGCCAATTATAGATACTTTAGCTACATCATCGTCAACTTCAACTTTTTTCGCTCCAATTGCCTTAGCTGTAGCATTGACTATCTTCTGAGCTTCTTTCATCTCTTTTTTAGATACAGTAAAAGTAAGATCGGTAAAACCTTCCGCGCTTACATTTTGAATTATCATATCTACACTGATATTGTGCTCCGACAAAGGCGTAAATAAACTGGCTGCAACACCCGGTTTATCCGGAACATGCACTACAGTGATTTTGGCTTGATCTTTATCATAAGTAATACCCGAAAGAACTTCTTTTTCCATTTCTTTATCCTCCTTAGTCACAAGCGTTCCTCCTTCATCGGAAAAAGTTGATTTCACGTAAACAGGAACATTATATTTTTTTGCCATCTCCACAGAACGAGGCTGTAAAACCTTTGCGCCCGTCATAGCCATTTCCAGCATTTCATCATAAGATATTTTATTCAATCTTCGGGCTTTACTGCAAACATTAGGATCAGTAGTATAAACTCCATCAACGTCTGTAAAGATATCACACTGATCAGCTTTCAGAGCTGCCGCGAGTGCTACCGCGCTCGTATCGGAACCGCCACGCCCTAGTGTAGTAATGTTATTATCTTTATCAACACCTTGAAAACCGGCAACAACTACAATCGTTCCCTTCTTCAGTTCTTTTTTAACTTCTTTAGTGTCAATAAGAGCGATTCTAGCCTTCTTATGGGCTGTATCCGTCAGAATTTTAACCTGAAACCCTAAAAATGATCTTGCCCGATGCCCCATGGAATTCAAAACTATTGATAACAGAGTTATCGTAACATGCTCGCCTGTTGAAATTAAAGAATCATATTCTCTTTCGTCAGGAGATTCGGCAGCTTTATGCGCAAGGGCGATGAGCCTATCAGTTTCTCCGGCCATCGCTGACAAAACTACTACGACTTCATTGCCCGCATTTTTTTCACGAATTGCTTTCGCGGCCACATTTTTTATTTTTTCAATATCCGCGACCGATGTTCCCCCGAATTTCTGAACAATTAAAGCCATTTTTATTAACCTCCACTTTTATATCTTACCCATTCCTTCAGTCTGTCTTTTAATCCTTTTATAACAATTTTGCGCGTGTTTTCATCAATATATTCGAAACTTATAAAAAAAGAATCGGCTGGAAGAATTTGATTTATTTTCTCCGCCCACTCTATTACAACAATGCCCTTCCCGCAAAAATATTCTTCGTAACCTAAATCTTCGAATTCAGAGTAACTATTCAGCCGATACACATCAAAGTGATAAAGTTTACAGCGGGCCGGATATTCATTAATCAAGGTAAAAGTCGGAGACGTAATCTGATATTTATCGCTTACTCCTAAGCCTCGGGCTAAACCACCGGTAAAACAGGTTTTGCCTGACCCAAGTTCGCCCGATAACGCTAAAACATCACCTTCCCTTAACTTTGCGCCAATGACTTGCGCTATTTCCCACGTCTCCTGAGCACTTGCTGATATTATTTCAATCTTTGTATTTTTCTGACTCATTTATAATAGCTATAAACAGTATTTATACCACTTTATTCTTTCTCCAATACGACAACAGCAGTAGCGTATTTTTTCGTATGCGTCAAACTCAAATGAATATTCGTAATTTTTCTTTTTTCAATTTGAGTTTTGGCTGTTCTGTAGAGTTTGAGCGCCGGCTTTCCGCTTTTATCGTTCACAACTTCAATATCGCTCAACTTAACTCCTCCGCCCAAACCAATGCCCAACGCCTTTAAAAAAGATTCTTTGGCTGCAAAGCGGGCACCGTAATGTATTGATGATTGGACATGTTTTCCACAGTAGAGTATCTCTCCCGCAGAAAAGACTCTCTTCAAAAATTTAACACCCCATTTTTCAATTATCTTTTCTAAGCGGCCATTTTCGACCAAGTCTATTCCAATACCACAAATCATTATCTTACCTAACATGCATGGACAATAGCGTCCGTAACTGCGGCAACTTTTTTCATAACTGCCACATCATGCACCCGGATAATATGGCATCCGTTCATAATCGCCGCGGCGACTGTCGCCGCCGTGCCTTCCATTCTCTCACTCGGTTCACCGCCGGTCACTTTGCCGATAAAAGACTTCCGGGATGTTCCAACCATTATTGGCATCCCCAATACTTTTAACTGGGAAAGATTTTTTACAATTTTATAATTATCATCCGGCGTTTTTCCAAAACCTATTCCTGGATCTATAACCAGACAATCTTTGTCTATGCCGCCATTCAAAGCTTTTTCACTGCTCTTTTTCAAATAATCCGCAACTTCAGCCATTAGGTTGTTATAAACTAAATTACCCTTTTGCATGTTTTGGGGATTACCCCGCATATGCATAAGAATCACAGCGGCACCTGTATCCTTGATGGTTTTCGTCATTTTTTTATCAGCATGCAAAGCACTTATATCATTGACTATTTCGGCACCGGCTCCGACAGCCTGTCTGGCTACTTGTGCCTTTTTCGTATCTATGGAAATTGGAATTTTTATCTGTTTCACTAGACTATCAATTACCGGAAGGACTCGTTTTAATTCAGCTGTTGTCGAAACAGATGCAGCTCCGGGACGTGATGATTCTCCGCCGATATCTATAATATCCGCCCCTTCGTCCACCATTTGTAATCCTCGCTCAATAGCTCTTTGCTGAGAATAAAAAAGCCCGCCATCGGAAAAAGAATCAGGCGTAACATTTAGAATTCCCATGATCAAAGTTTTTTTGCCCAGTTGAATTTCACGTCTAAACGTTTTTAAAATATATTCTTTTTGACTGATGTTTTTAAGCAATTCCCGTATATTGGCGGCAATAGAATTTAAACCAAATGGCTGTTTTTCAATTTTTATTATCATTGCCAGTATTTGTTTTATTGTGCCCATTATTAAAATATCGCTTGCAGGAACACTGCAGGAAACGCTTCCCCTGGCAACAGCGGCATCTCCGCCCACCGATAACATTTCTTGTTTTATAATATTCGCAACTTTACATGGTTGACTTTCAAGTAAAATATTAATGTTTATTGTTTTGGAAACCATAGCGTCAATGCCATAAGGATCAACACCAATTTTCTTGAATACTGATGTAGCTTCTTCTAGATCTTTTATTTTAATTATATTCACAGGACTATTTTACCATTAATATTAATTAAATATTTATTGACGAGTCAGAAAATCAATCATCAATCAGGAACATGAGGCTCCGTTCAACACATGATTTCCCACAATTTACGGCATATTGTTCCCACAACTGGAACAGGGATACATCAAGTTGTGGTTTTAAGAGATTTTTTTTGAATCGGCCAATTGCATATCAGGCAGAATATTACCTATCAGGACATCTACTTCTGCTCCGGTTAAAACTTCCTTTTCCAGGAGTTCTTCTGCTATTTTATGCAATATTTCAATATGATCGGTGAGAATCTTTTTTGCTTTTTCATAGTTTCGTGTAACGATAGACACGACTTCGGCATCAATATGTTTTGCCGTATCTTCGCTGTAATCCTTATGAGTGGCAAATTCCCGCCCCAAAAAGATTTGCTCTTCTTTTTTTCCGTAACTCAAAGGTCCCATCTTATCGCTCATACCCCATTCGCAGACCATTTTTCTGGCTAGATTTGTCGCCCGTTCAATGTCATTGCCGGCGCCGGTAGTAAAATCATGCAAAATTATTTCTTCGGCAGCTCGTCCGCCTAATAAAATTGCGATATTTTTTTCTAAATATTCCCGTGGATAAGTATGCTTTTCATCAATGGGCAACTGCTGGGTTAAACCCAAAGCCCTTCCGCGGGGAATTATCGTAACTTTATGAATCGGATCGGTTCCCGGTATCATCCGTGCCACCAGAACATGGCCCGTTTCATGATAAGAGGTATTACGTTTCTCATCATCACTAATCACCATGGTCTTTCTTTCCGTGCCCATTAAAATTTTATCTTTAGCAAACTCAAAATCGCTCATGTTGACTTTTTCTTTATTTGCCCGGGCAGCATTCAGCACCGCTTCGTTAATCAGGTTTTCAATATCGGCTCCGGAAGTTCCGGGCGTTCCCCTGGCCAAAATCGCAAAATCAACATCTTCTGCAATCGGCGCTTTACGGGCATGAACTTCAAATATTTTTTCTCTTCCTTTCACATCAGGCAGCGGCACGACAACCTGTCGGTCAAACCGGCCCGGACGCAACAATGCCGGATCAAGAACATCAGGACGGTTAGTGGCGGAAATAAGAATCACACCTTCATTAGATTCAAATCCATCCATCTCTACCAGCAGTTGATTAAGGGTTTGTTCTCTTTCATCGTGCCCTCCTCCAAGACCTGCGCCACGATGACGGCCAACCGCATCAATTTCATCAATAAAAATTATGCAGGGAGCGTTCTTTTTGGCCTGACTGAATAAATCGCGGACTCGTGAAGCTCCAACACCAACGAACATTTCCACGAAATCCGAGCCGCTGATTGTCAAAAAAGGCACTTCCGCTTCTCCGGCAATTGCCCTCGCTAAAAGTGTTTTTCCGGTTCCGGGAGGACCAACGAGTAATAACCCTTTAGGAATTCTTCCTCCCAGCCTTGTATATTTCTTGGGGTCTTTCAAGAAATCAATCACTTCTTCCAACTCAGCCTTGGCTTCATCAATACCGGCAACATCGGCAAAAGTAACTCTTTTTGATTTATCAGTAATTAGGCGTGCTTTGCTTTTACCAAAAGCCATTGCTTTTCCGCCACCTGCCTGCATCTGGCGCATGAAAAATATCCAGACGCCGATAAGAAGGATCATCGGCAACCAGGAAACTAACAGCGTCATATACCAGGAATCTTCAGTTGGTTTGGCCGTTATTTTGACTCCTTTTTCTCTGAATTGCGTTACCAGCTTATCATCCTTGGGTGAATACGTCTTAAAAGCATTACCATTAGTCAGTTTACCGGTAATGCTCTCACCCTGCATAGTTACTTCACTTATCTCGCCTTTATCCAGAAAGGCGATCATCTCACTATAATTTATGTCTTTGGTACCCGTTTTAGGCTGGTTAAATAGCTGCCAGACAAGTAAAAATACCAGCAGTAGAGTAAGTACAAGAGCTATATTTTTTTGAGACTGATTCAAAATTTTTCTCCTTAAGATCAATTATACATCATTACAATATACCATTTTGATTGGAAGTTGCCGCCTGATCGGCGTCACTTCCCGGTAGGGTAAAAAGCCTTATTCTTATTGCGCGCCCTTTGGTTGCGCATCCGGTCAAAGGATAACGCGACGACGCGGCCAACAAAATTAGCCGAAGACCGGTGGGGCATCCCACAGGGGAGCGCATATAAAATAATTTTTATACCTTACCGGTAATTACCGCCCGTAAGATGGTAATTACAATCGAACTGGTATAATCTTTATAATAATATCCAACATAACTCAAATAATTTTTGAAGATCTTATAAAAAGACCAGGTTGTGTAAATTTGCTGTTTTTATGACTCTGCGATGTTTAATCTGAGAACATTTTTTGTTTTTGCGGTTATTTTGACCCGGTCGTTTAAATGCATGTTTTCTATCCATATTACCGAAAGACGATCAACAAACAGTATAATTTCATTACGTTTGCATCGCGGTATTTTATGGTCAATAAATAAATTTTTTATTTTTTGACTGCCCTGCATGCCCAAAGGTTGAAACCAATCTCCGTCTCGTCTATTTCTTATTATTAAAGGTTGCTGAATTTTGTCCAAATCCAAATAAATTTCATTTTTACTGCTAGAAGCAAATTCTTCTTTTGTCGTAAGCTCTGAATGGATAGTAAGGTTTCTTTCCTTAATATAAAGAGAGCCGGGAATATTCATAGTATACTCATATTCCATTTGCTTGAAGACATCTTTCTTTCTCTCCAGAATTAAATTCTCATATTCGCATCTGGCTTCGATTCCTAAAGGAAGAACAACTCTTTTACCGGATTTGCTCTTTTTAGCCAAATCATCCAAAGATTTTATATGAATAAAAGAAAATCCGTTCTTTGCCGGATTAAAACTTTCCAAAAGGATTTTAAACAATCTCCAGCGTATAGCAGAATTTAGTTTATTTATGTCCTCTATTTTTAACAAAACTTGATTTTGTTGTCTCCGAATGAACGGTAATTTCAAAGCATTAGTAACATATTGTCGAATGAATTCATCTTCCGAACGCAATATTTCCGCCATTTGCGCCAGACTTTCTTCGATTTTCGGATTAAATTTTTCTTTTAAATAAGGAAGCAATTCAAATCTAATTTGATTGCGCAAATATCTTTTGTTTTCGTTGGAACTGTCCTGGCGATACGGAATCCCTTCTTTATTCAGAAAGGAAATAATTTCTTGTCTGGATGTTTCGATCAGCGGACGGATATATCTGCCTTCACGTATTGGTAAAAAACCTTTAAGACCTTCTAAGCCACTTCCACGCAATAGATTCAGCAAAACAGTCTCTGCCTGATCCTGCATATTATGCCCTAAGGCAATTTTTTGCGCCTGATAATCTTCGGCAACTTTATTAAGAAATTTATATCTTTCCCGTCGATAAAAATCTTCAGGAGAAAAGCCTTTTCCCTTTTTCCCCTGATCCATTTTTCCGGAAACGAAAACAAATCCTCTTTTTTCCGATAGATTACGGGAGAAAATCTCGTCTTCTTCTGATTCTGAACCCCTTAATCCATGATTGAAATGAGCAATAATCAGGTTCAAATCCAATTCCTGCGCTACCAGGGCAAGGACATCCAGAAGTGCCGTCGAATCAGGCCCTCCGGAAAGGGCCACAACCACACGTTCGCCTTTTTCCAGCAGATTATATTTTTCTATTGTACTTCTTACTTTTTCAATCATATCTATTCCCGCGTCGCTTCGCTCCTGGGATAAGTTCAACTAACGCTTCAAACTTCATCCCGACCCATCGGGACTTGTTTGCAGCGAGTTTCTCTAATTAAACAAAGAATTAATTCCCAGAAGATCTTCACAATAATAATCGGCATGGGCATTCAGCAATGCCTGTCTGTTCCCTAGCCCATTTAAACAAGCGCAACTCAATATTCCCGAATTTCTGGCCACAACAATATCATTAATACCATCGCCGATTATGAGTGTATCTTCTTTCGTTGCTTTGTATTTATTTAATATATAATCAATTACACGGCTATCGGGTTTTAGGAATGGTGTGGAATCGGCTCCAATTATTTCTGCAAAATATTTGGCTATATTTAATCCTTGCGCTATAGTTAAGGTAAAAATATATCGTTTATTCGTCAAAATAATTTTAGTTTTATTTTTATAATTTTTCAAAACCTCCTCCACATGCGGACAGAGCCTGGCATTATCTAAAAGATGTTTGCCGTAGTAATCAGTAAATATTGTCATTGCTTCTTCTCTATACTTGATATTATCCTGTCCCAATACTCTTTCGATTAATTTGCCGATACCGTCGCCAACGAAGCTAAGAATTTCTTGTCCCGGTTTTTCCTTTAGCGCCAGTGTATTCAACATATAATTTATTGCTTGAATCAGATCGGTGCCGGTGGAAACAAGAGTGCCATCGAAATCAAATATCATTAATTCTATCTTTTTCATCATTTCACCCTTAGACAATATAACCAAGTACCGCAGCAAATACAAGTTTGTTTCTTTGTGAAACTCCAATTCCAAAAGCGAAGCGCTTTGTAATTGGCAAGTTGAATCCCGACGCTATCGAGACAAAGCGGAGGGTATCATACCCGTGAATAAAAATTGTTTGACTAAGTTCCCATCCAATGTTAAATGTATAAAAACCGCTTGGATCCATTTTATCGACTGAGACGGTATTTATCTTCAACTGAACTGTCTAGGTCTTCCTTTTTTTGCGGAAGACCTTTTTTATTTAATGAAACTTGCCGATAATGAGCCAAGCTGAAAACGAATCCCGACAAGTCGGGATGAAGTATGAATCGTTAGGCGAATTATACCAGGAGCGAAGCGACACGGGATTTAAATATGAATAAACGATATATAAATAATTTTGCCATAATCGGCACAGGCATGGTGGGAACAGCCATAGGCTTTTTGTTAAAAAAAGCCGGATATAAAATAACCGCCATTGTCGATAAATCTCCTGCTGCGCTGAAAAGAGCTCAGGTTTATACCGGAGGAGAAGTGTTCCGCAACCCGCAAGAAGCAGTGCGAAAAGCCGACTGCATTTTACTTACCACCCCTGATGATGCAATTTCTTGCGCTTGCAAGGAAATTGCCCTTTATCCGGCAATAAAAAACAAATTCGTTTTCCACATGAGTGGAGCAGGTGATCTGGATATTCTTGATGCGGCAAAAAAAGCGGGAGCGGCAGTTGCCAGCATTCATCCCCTGCAGAGCTTTTCTTCAATTGATCAGGCCATAAAAAACATCCCCGGCAGTTATTTTGCAGTCACAGCGGATAAAAAAGCTCAAGCGCCGGCAAGGAATATTGTTCGCGATTTGGGAGGCATTCCTTTTTTTATATCCTCCAATCAAAAACCGCTATACCATGCGGCCGCTTGCATTGCCTCCAATTATCTGGTTGCCCTGATGAATACGGTGGAATCAATTTATCAGGCTATCGGATTGAATGAAAAAGATGCAAAGAAAGCTTATCTGCCTTTAGTATACGGCAGCCTCAGAAACATTGAGAATTCCGGTTCGATTCCATCTCTTACAGGTCCCATCGCCCGTGGAGATTTAGGCACAATTAAAAAACATATTTCGGCCCTTAACAAGAATCTGCCGCAATATTCATCTTTATATTCTTCTCTCGGATTAATAACTGTTAAAGTTGCACAAAAAAAAGGAACCTTAAATGCCCGGCAGGCAAAAGAAATTAACGCTATTTTAAAAGGAGTAAAAAATGAGCACGCAAAATAAGACTAACCGCAAAACAATCCTTGACATAAAAAAGATGAAAATCCAGGGAGAGAAAATTGCTGTATTGACGGCTTACGATTACGGAATGGCTTCCATAATGGATGAAAGCGATATCGATATTATCCTGGTCGGCGATTCCCTGGGGATGGTTGTTTTAGGTTATGATACTACCCTGCCTGTAACTATGGAAGACATGCTTCATCACACCAAAGCAGTTTCTCGAGCCGCTAACAGCGCTTTAATCGTAGCGGACATGCCTTTTTTATCTTATCAGGTCTCTCCACAAACCGCTCTGGCCAATGCGGGTCGTTTTTTGCAGGAAGCAAACGCCCAGGCAGTTAAATTAGAAGGCGGCAGAGAATATGCGGATACTATTCAAAAGATCACTTCTGCGGGAATTCCGGTTATGGCCCATCTGGGTTTAACTCCTCAGTCCATCCACCAGATAGGCGGATACCGGGTACAGGGGAAAAAAGAAGATTCCGCCCACAGAATTATTGAAGATGCGAAGATCATAGAAGAAGCGGGAGCATTCTCTGTCGTTCTGGAATGTATTCCGGAAGGACTCGCTTCTGAAATTACTCAATCCATTTCTATTCCCACCATTGGAATTGGCGCCGGAGTTGAATGCGACGGGCAGGTTCTTGTAATTAACGACATATTAGGTATGTATGACAAATTCACACCTAAATTTGTAAAAAAATACGCCAATCTAAATCTGGAAATTAAAAAAGCGGTAAAAACCTACATCACGGAAGTGAAACATGGAACTTTCCCTGATAGCGAACATAGTTTTAAATAATATTATTAATTCTAATGACGCTTCAAACTTCGCTGCTCTTGTTTTAAGCAAGTGTCATTAATTCGACTAAATATTTTATTTCTCGCGCAGTTCCACAGAATCGCGAAAATTATGTCTTATTAATAAGTAGTTATTTTAGCATTTTGCTGTAATTTCTTCAGGATATCCGCAAAAGCTTTTGATTTGTTTTGCTGTTCCAGAAAAGCTGAAATTCTGTCTTTTACCTCTCCTAAAGCAATTTTTTTTGCAGGTTTGCGATCCAGCACCTGAATAACATGATAGCCAAATTCTGTCTTGATCACTGGACCAATAGCATTTTTCTCTTGTGAAAAAGCGGCGTCATCAAAAGCTTTCACAGTTTGCCCCTTCTTTATGAAATTAAGATCACCGCCAGCTTCTTTACTGGGGCAATCGGAATTCTTACGTGCCAATTCAGCAAAGTCACCGCCATTTAATAACTGTTTGCGTAAATTTTCTATCTTAGCCTTTTTCTCTGCTTTTATTTTTTCACTGTCATCTTTGTTGACGGATACCAGAATATGACGAACGTGGACACTTTCCGGACTGAGAAATAACTTATCTTTATTCTCTTGATAAAACTTGTTTATTTCCTTTTGAGTGGGTTTTAGTTTATTTCCTATTTCCTTATTTGCAAACTTTTCGACCTTAATCAAGAAGATCATATCTTCTTGAGATATCCTGTTTTCTTTAAGGAAGTCACTCAACTTCTTGTTTGGCGGAAGACTTGCCTGTATTTTGTCTTTTGTTATTTTTATTTCCTGTTCGCTTACTTCAATTTTTTTTCTTGTGATCTCTTCGTTTAAAACTGTTCGCATGATGAATTCTTCCACCAGCCGTTTTTTAATATCTTCCTTGACTTCTTTTTGTTTATCGGCAGGAATCTTCTCTTTGAGCATTGCTAACCTGTCTTTTACCAAACTCTCCAATTCAGATTTTTTCAATATTTTCCCATTTACACTGACGGCTGCATCAGTTGCCGTTCCTTGTCCAGCTATTACATTTTGTGTATTACCGGATGCGATGGATCCGGATACTGCCGAGGCCGGAGATTCTTTCTTGCCCTTATCATTGTCGCTACAACCGAACATCAGGACAAAAACAAATAAAACGGAAATAGCCAGCCAACTTTTATTAATTATATTTTTCATGAATCTCCTCCCCCGAAAGAATTAGCAGCCTTTTTTCTTTTTTAATCTATATGCAAAATACTAATATCAGTCAAGGTAATTATCCTGATTTAATGAGGCCATATTTCTGAAGCGAAGCGACGCGGGATTAACTTAGATTCATCGTTAAGTCATACTGCGTAGATATTGCAGCATTTCTATTTGATCTTCCAACTTGGGAATTTTTATTCCCGAATTTTGTTTTGGTCCCTGTATTCCCGACATAGAAAGAATCCTGTTCAGAGCTTCGAACATGTTAATTTGAGGATAAATCTCCTTTGTAAAATAATTAATCAATTTTAAAGTCTTAAATCCGTCAAACCAATCATTAAACTGACGGGCCAGCGTCTTTTCGTCCTTAGAATTACGACTTATCTTTGGCCAGACTACAGCGAAGTCGTTAATTATTAGAAAATTTTTTAACACACCGTGAATTTCTCCTGCTTTTGCTAAAATTTCATTTTCATCACAAAGAAAACTGCTGTTCATAAGTTTCAGCCAATCACCCAATATTGTGAATATTCGCGTATCATACAAAATATATTCTTCTTCGCAAGCACCGGAAAGAAATCTTTGTATTCTTTTGCCCGTTCCAAAAGGAACACGCGTTGATGACCGGGCAGAAGGATAAACACATGTATCTTTAATGTAATTAACTCCTCCCGTTTTAGCGAGTTTGTTGAGGAAATAAAAATCTTCTCCCGCTTCACGCCTATTCATTCCCCTGACTTGTATATATGCTTCAGTTGAAACGGCAATAGTCGAACCGATGGAATGAAACGCCCAAGGTGATTTAGCGTACTTTAATCCCAGAATCCAGTAACGCAGAAATATTTCATAACAGACAATTGCGGCTTGTTCTTCATAAGTCTGCGGCATTTGATGTTCATAAGCTAAAATTGCTGTTTTAATTTCCGGCGTAAAATATTTATTTATTACGGACAAATAATTATCCCTGACCAGCGTATCGGCATCCAGACACAAAATCACATGGGGAAACACCGAACTTTTTCTTAACAGGCGCAATGCCATATCCATTCCTATTTTTCTTGCCATACCCACACCTCCGGTATTTTGCGGCATTTCAAATCCTTTTGAAGCGGCATTGATATAACCAATTTTCAATTTTGAATCAGCAATATCATCCAAAAGAGGATATATGTTCTTTTTCGCACTGATTTTTTTTAAAGACTTCCGTGCCATCAGAGTGTCCAGACATTCGATTGTCCAAAGATTATTTTCTATGGCTTCACAAGGTGAATTATCCTTATTATTAACGACACACAGCACAAAAGAATATTCCAAAGATGAAGGCGGATTTTGCGCAAGGGAGGCCAGTGTAGAAAAAAGTAATTCTTTTTCCGCATAAGCCGGTATAACTATAACCTGAGAAATATTGTCAGTGTCCTTTGCTGTTAATTGCCACTTCTCTCCAACCGAGTACTTTTGCAGATAAGTATCTATTATAGATTTTCTTCTCATCGCCAATATTTCATCACGCTTTCTTTTAATAAAGTGTAGTCATTGCCGGAGATCCACTGAATCACTATTCCTTTTTTCTCCATACGCCGAAACCATGTTTCCTGTCTTTTGGCAAACTGGTGAATGGCTGTATTTAATTTTTTTTCCATGTCTTCAAATGTAATTAACTTTTGCAGATATTGGGAAATAAAACGATACTCCAATCCAAAGCTCTCTAACTTCGTCCAAGTCAATCCTGATGCATGCAGTTTCATCACTTCTTCTATCATTCCCTGATTCAATCGTTCTTTCAATCGCGCCGTGATACGCTGCCGCACAGTTGATCTTTCCCATCTGATGCCGAAAACTATAGCATCAATATCCGCCCTTCCCTGTTGAGCATGATCTGTTATATTTCGTGCCCGCTCAATTTCTATTGCCCGGATTAATCTTTCGGAATCCTCAAGATCTGTCTTATTATGCAAAAGTGGTTTTAAATCCAAGAGCATTTTTTGCAGTTCATCTTTTGATTTCCGATTTAAATCTTCCCGCAATTTTTTATCCACCGGGGCGTGTGGCATATTGTATCCCGTTAAAACCGATTCCAGATAAAGACCTGTTCCTCCGACAAGAACAGGCACAACTCCTCTCTCAATCATGTTATCGAATGCTTCGTAAAATCTGTTTTGAAACTCAAATAGATTAAATTCGTTTTCAGGATCTATGATATCTATCAAATGATAAGGAATCCGCCGGGCATTAATAATATACTGGTCTAAATCTTTGCCTGTACCAATATCCATTTTTTTATAAACCTGACGGGAATCAGCAGAAATTATTTCACCATGCAAATCATAGGCAAGCCTCACCGCCAGGTGTGTTTTACCTGATGCTGTCGGACCAAGAATTACAATCAGATTTTTTGCCATACTTTATACCGATTAGCTATCAAACATTAGTTGGCATTACTATTGCCTTGAAATTATGAATCATTAAATATATGCATTGTCTACTATATAAATATTATTTTGCCAATAATGACTAAGAATAATGATTAAAAGTCTGGATTTAGGAAAAGAAGCAATCTTCCCGCTTATTTTAAAAATGAGCTGGCCATCTATTATAGCGCTGACAGCCATGTCTATATATAATTTTATTGACACCTTTTGGCTGGCAAGATTAAGCTCCGAAGCGTTGGCCGCTCTCACCGTTTGTTTTCCCGTTCAAATGATTTTTGCCGCAATCGGCGTGGGAACAGGTATTGGTGCAGGTTCTTTTTCTGCCCGAATGTTCGGTGCCGGGAAAATTCTTCAGGCACAAAAGACAGCCGGTCAAATTTTCTTTCTTTCCTTTTTCTCTGGTTTAATCGTGATCATTTCTGTTTTATTTTTTGGTGATACAATTCTTATTTTTTTCGGCGCTTTTA
The DNA here is from genome assembly GCA_002840505.1 of Deltaproteobacteria bacterium HGW-Deltaproteobacteria-2. Classification (NCBI taxonomy): domain Bacteria; class Deltaproteobacteria; species Deltaproteobacteria bacterium HGW-Deltaproteobacteria-2. Next base: position 66,675 of record PHBC01000007.1, read on the forward strand.
ACGAAATACTTCCTCTTTGTCACGATTATCTTTATGTCATCGTTTTCAGTTCGCCTTTCCTCTTTTTTTCGATGATGTCCAATTATTTACTTCGCGTGGAAGGAAGACCTCTTTTATCCATGTACGTTGTTTTAATTGCTTCTATTTGCAGCGCAATTCTTGACCCTTTATTAATCTTCGGAATCGGGCCTTTTCCCCGGTTGGGAATTAAAGGAGCTGCCTTCGCTGCCGTTTTCGCGCAATGTATTGCTTTTATGTTTTCAGTATATTTTATTCAGTTGAAGTCATCTAAATATGAACTAAAATGGAAATATCTTGTTCCTGACCTATCCACGATTAATTCGATTTTCTCAACCGGATTGCCTTCCATCGCCACAAATTTAGTTGTCAGCATTGTTCTGGTCATTTATAATCATGTTTTAGCACATTTCGGCTTTATGGCTATAGCGGCACTGGGAATATGTTTTCGAGTAAATAGTTTAGTCACTATGGTGCTCTTTGGTATCGGCTTCGGCTTAATGCCTGTTATTGGATATAGTGAAGGTGCCAAACTTTATCAAAGACTTAAAGAAGCAGTTTTTGTTGCCCTGAAAGTATCCGTTTCCCTTGCTGCTGTTGCTTCAATAATTTTAGAGATATTCGCCGCACAGATAGTCGGACTTTTTTCTAAAGACCCTTCTTTAGCAACTATTGCCACCCCCGCTATACGCATTTTTGCCTCAGCACTTGTTCTGATAGCTCCGATCGTAATTTTTATTAATATGTTTCTTGGACTGGGGAAAGGAACTCTGGCCATGTTTTTACTTTTCTTTCGCGACTGTATTGCACTCATTCCTCTTTTGATTCTTTTACCATTGTGGTTTGGCCTTGCCGGAGCCTGGCTGGCAATGCCTTTTGCCAATCTACTGGCATTATTCGCAGTTCTTTATTACGCAAAGAAAGAGCTTCGTCGTTTTAATGAGACAAGCTGATAATGAGACCCAAGCTTCAGAAACTAAGTGCGCTGAAGCTTGCTAGACGAATTATACTAGGCGCATAGCGCCGGAGTAAAACGAGCGAAGTGAATGGTTCAGCTTTTCCATATCCCGCGTCGCTTCGCTCCTGGGATAATTCGACTTACGCTTTAATGAGCCTTGATTTTTCGAAACGTAGTGCCCGAATAATCTTAGAGCGAATTATCCCGTCACCTTTAGGTGGCAGGGACAAACTTCACTACGCTTGTTTTCAGCTTGTCTCATTAAAAAAAATGCCCCGTATGACGGGGCATTTTTTGGTTTAATAGTTCGAGTTAAATTAATTAATGAAAATATTATAGTGGCTGAACATTTGTTGCGCTGGGTCCTTTATTTCCCTGTTCGATATCGAAACGAATTTTCTGACCTTCATAAAGTGTCTTGAATCCTGTCCCGTTAATCGCACTATAATGAACAAAAACATCTCCTCCTTCATCATTTTCAATGAAGCCAAACCCCTTCTTCTCGTTAAACCATTTTACCTTTCCTTCCGCCAAAGCTATAACCCTCCTTTAAAATATTTGTTCCTTACCAGACTAAAGTCCGTAAGAAACTAAAAAACCGCGCGAATTCAGCTTTTCAAATGAAGAATTCTTCGCGGTTATTTTATTTTTCGTGAGATGTAACACTAACAATTTTCTAGCTAACACAACAGTTATCTTCTCAACAAATGTAAAGAAATATTTATGATTTTTTTACGTTGCTGTAATTATTAACAACGTTTTTTCTTAAAATCAAGCTTTTTCTTTAAATACTTAAATATTATTTTTATACAATATAATGACGATAAATACATATCCATAATTATCAAAAAATAATCAATCCCTCGAAAGAGGGATTTTTATATATTATTTTTTCATCGGATCCGGTAGCGAGCGAATACTTAATTTTTATTTTCTTTATAATCGAAGATAATTCACCGCACACTGCTTCACGCTTCAACCATGTATTTGCGCAAAATGCGCGCAAGTTCTTTTTCTTTTCCCATATAAAAATGATCCGCACCGTGAATGATTTCCAAGGGTGAATTTATTTTTTGCGCGAGCCGTTTTATAACATCTATCATGCAGAACTGATCGTGATCCCCACAGATCATGAAATTGATTTTATTCTTCAGATCATCCCAGTTAAAATTAAAATAATCAACAGGCGGCGAAACAAATACACTGCCGGCAAAAGGATTGTTGCTTTCTTCGAGGACTTTTGAACCAACCCATGCGCCGAAAGAATAGCCCGCCAAAATCAATTTTGTCAGTCCCATCTTTTTTAAATATTCACAAACGGTAAAAATATCTTCTTTCTCGCCTCTACCCTCATCATAAAAACCTGTACTTTCGCCCACACCTCTAAAATTAAATCTAAGAGTCGAATAATTTTCAGCAGTATAAATTTCCTGCAGGGTTTCCACAACATTGTTGTGCATCGAACCGCCCATCAATGAATGCGGATGACAAATTACAACGCCATTTTCTTTCGAAGATTTGCTTAATAAACCTTCGATTTTCAGTGAACCATTTTTTATATATATTTTCTCTTCCGGCATTATTTCTCCGACAAATCTATATTGTGCCAGCCATGTGACAGGCGCAGAAACTATGTTCGTCAAATTTTACCAATTGCGGTTCTATTCTTCCGCATATTTCCACTTTGTATGAGCAACGGTTTTGAAAAACACACCCTTCTTCATTTTCAGCGCCTGCTTCACCTTTTATGTTTATTATTCTTTTTTTCTTTCGTGGATCGCACGATAGCACTGCCGAGAGCAGCATGCGTGTATAAGGATGAAGCGGACGATTATAAATATCGCTGTTTAGCGCCAGTTCGACAATTTTACCCAAATACATTACGGCAACGCGATCAGAAATATACCGAATAATGTTCAGGTCGTGGGAAACAAATAAATATGTCAAATTATAATCATTTTTTAAATCCTTAAGCAGATTAAGAATCTGCGCCTGAATGGAAACATCCAGAGAAGAAACAGGCTCATCGGCAATGACTAACTCCGGGTTCAAAACAAGCGCCCTGGCGATGCCTATGCGCTGACGCTGTCCCCCGCTGAACTCATGCGAATAACGATTGGCCTGTTCTTTTTTTAAACCAACTTTGGCCATGATCGCCAGAGCTTTTTCATCGCGCTCCTTTCCTCCAGCCAAACGATGAATCAACAAAGGTTCTCTGATTGTGCTCAAAGCGGATTTCCGCGGATTGAGTGAAGAATAAGTATCCTGAAAAATCATCTGGACACTACGGCGATAGGATTTTAACGCTTTCTTATCGTATAAAAATATATTTTCTCCCTTAAAATTCACATGACCGGATGAAGGGTTCTCCAATCTGGTTATCAGGCGTGCCAGCGTGGATTTACCGCAACCTGATTCACCGACCAGCCCCAGAGTTTCACCTTTAATAATTTGCAGATCAATATTTTTAACGGCGTGGATAATTCTCTTTTGGGAGCTAAAAAAACTGCCACTCAAAGCATATTTTTTATTCAACTCTTTAATTTCAATAAGCGCGTTAGACATTGTTCACTCTCTAATTTATTGTTATATACCAGTAAAACATTGTCATATCGACCAAAGGGAGATATCTTTATTTTATATTAAATATCAAGATTTCTCGGTCGCTTCACTCCTTCGAAATGACAGCTTTCTTTAGCCGGCAGGTACTGGTTATTTGTCCCCCGCGCTGTATTTCCAGCAGGAAACAAAATGTCCGGGCTCAACTTCCGAAAGCGACGGCTTTATTCGCGCACAAACTTCTACGGCTAAAGAACACCGGTCATGAAAACGACAGCCCTGAACAAAATCATATAAACCCGGAACAGATCCGGGAATGGTTTTGAGATATTCTCCTCTTTGCAAAGATCTCACGCATCTGGCCGGAACCGATTCCAGTAAACCATGAGTATAAGGATGCAGAGGATTGTCGAATATTTTTTCCACGGCCGCACTTTCCACTATTTCCCCCGCATACATTACAGCAACTTTTTGAGCCGCCTCAGCAACCACTCCCAAATCATGAGTAATTAAAACGACAGCCATCTTATTTTTTTGTTTCAAACCGGAAATCAAATCCAGAATTTGCGCCTGAATGGTAACATCCAGAGCCGTTGTTGGTTCATCGGCCAGCATTAGCCGCGGATGACAGGACATGGCCATGGCAATCATTACCCGCTGGCGCATACCGCCGCTGAAATTATGCGGATAATCCAATGCACGTTTTTGAGGATCGGGAATACCCACTTCACGTAACTGTTCAACGCTTAACTCCATGGCTTGCTTTGCCGGAAGATGCTGATGCAGGCGAATGGCCTCGGCTATCTGTTCACCGACGCGAAAAACAGGATTGAGGGAAGTCATTGGCTCCTGAAAAACCATGGAGATTTCACTGCCGCGTTTAAGGCGCATTTCTTCATCTGATATTTTTAATAAATCCTGGCCGGAAAAAAATATTTCGCCATTGATGATTTTGCCGTTGGCGGGAATGAGCCGCATAATGGAAAGGGCCAGCATTGTTTTACCACATCCGGATTCGCCGACAATGCCCATGGTTTCACCGGAATTGACTTCCAGCGAAACTCCGTTGACAGCATTAATTCTTCCCTGTGTGGTATCAAATGCTGTTTGTAAGTCTTTTATTTCCAGAAGCAGAGGCATAGTCTATATCAATTACCTAGTGTAGTGTTTCAGTAAAAGGATGTCATATCGACCGCAGGGAGATATCTGATTAACAATTATAAAGATTTCTCTGTCGCTTCGCTCCTTCGAAATGACATCTTTTTTTCGAAAGTAGGTATTAGCATACGTCAAGAAGTGGATTCTCTTTGTATAGTATCTTTTAATAATCCATATTTTAATATTCGAAAGCAATTTTTATTATTTCTGGGTGCGATTACGCAGGAATTCCACAAGTAATCGAACTGTGACCCCCGATGCCCCTTTGGGGATATAAGTTTTATCTTTAGTTGTCCAGGCCGGACCGGCAATATCCAGATGCACCCAGGGTGAATCTCCGACGAACTTACTCAAAAAAGCGGCAGCAGTAATTGTGCTGGCAGCCCGTCCGCTGCTGTTTTTATAATCGGCAATATCGCTTTTGATAAGTTCGTGATAGCTTTCCCACAGGGGCAGCTCCCAGACAAGCTCTCCGGTAGTTTTAGCAGCCCCGTTTATTTCATTTTTAAGTTTATCATCCGTACCGAGCATACCAATCACATCATCACCCAGTGCTATAACGCAAGCGCCTGTAAGAGTCGCCACATCAACAACAGCTGCCGGCTTCAACTCCGACGCATACGCAAGAGCATCGGCGAGGATCAGACGCCCCTCGGCATCAGTATTGAGAACTTCAATGGTTTTTCCGGAATATGATTTTACAATATCACCCGGTTTACAAGCGGAACCGCCGGGCATATTTTCCGTGGCGGGAACAAGCGCCACAATATTCAACGGAAGCTGCAAATCGGTTGCCGCCATAATCACACCCATAACTGCAGCGCCGCCGGACATGTCTGTTTTCATTTCATCCATTTTTTCCGCGGGCTTGATGGAAATTCCGCCACTGTCAAAGGTTAATCCCTTGCCCACCAATACTATTGGCGCCGCGCTTTTTTTGCCGCCCGCGTACTCCAGAATAATAAATTTCGGCTCTTCGTTGCTTCCGGCGGCAACAGCCAGAAGTGCATTCATGCCTATTTCTTTCATTTTGGTCTTATCCAGAACCCGGCAGGATACATTTTTTTTATGGGCGATTTCCTGCGCCTTTTGCGCCATAATGGTCGGCGTCATTTCGTTGGAGGGAGCGGAAATAAGGTCCCGCGCAAAACAAACGGCTTGCGTAATAATTTGCGCCTTTTTTATTGCCGATTCAATTAAAGAAAAATCTTTTCCGTCAGCAACAATAGTTAATTGTTCCATCTCTTTCAAATCTTCACGTCCAACAGTTTTAAACGGAGTATATTGATAAAGCCCCAATAAGGAACCTTCCGCTACCGCCTGCGCTACCTGATCTTTTTTGCGGGGAAGAAGATTTAAATTAATCTCGGTTGCCGCTTCTTTAATATTAAGATTGCGCAGGTGCTGCATGACTTTGGCGAAAGCTCCGCGAAGCTTCTCCAGATTAAATTCTTTATGTTTACCCAGGCCGACAAGGGCTATTCTTTGTGCCGGGAGAGAATCCCTGGTGTAGATTACAGATATTTGAGAAAGTTTTGCTTCGAAATCGCCATTATTGATTACTTCGCTGATTAATCCATCACTGATTTTATCAATCTCCAGCGCAGTTCCTGATAGCTTCTTGTTTTCTTCAAACAACGGCAGAATAATTGCCTGGCTTTTCGTATCGACAAGTTTTCCCTTTTTGACAAATATCTTCACCTTATCCTCCTCCTGTTAATAGCTATGGTTTTTCAGTTGATTTTGTAGATAACACATACCCAAAAAAAGTCAATTATTAAGGAGCAATCACGTATAGATAAGAGCGGGGTATTTTTATGTAGGGATTGTCGTGTGACCTTTAGGTTATCCCCGAACAATCCGGAAAACGGCGCGTTTGGGAAACGCGCCCTACTTACCCTCCCCTTGCCCCTCCCATCAAGGGCGGGGATTTTTTTAAAAGGAAGATAAATTGAAAAAAAAGGGCTGATATCTTTCATTTGCAGATGTCAGCCCTATCACATTTAACAATCCTAGTACTGAACTGGCGTCATGAAACTGGTGCCGCTATTTAAATCCAGTTGTATTGCAAAATCATCGTAATAGGTAGATGTTCCTGAATCGGTGGCCGTCATTAAGCCGATACTGTCGCCGGGAGCTCCCGAGTTAGCATCAGACACGAAAGTGGCAAGTGTATCGGCAGTAGTCCATGTAGGACTTACCAGAGTAGTGGTTATGATAATAGCGCTGGGTTCGCTCGTGGAAGTCATCGCCGAAACACCTGTATTATAACCTGTCCATTGCACCAGTGTCACATAATCCAGACTGGAGTCGGATTCAAGGTCGGTCAGCGGATCAGGTGGCCAATTCACTGTATCACGGGCATTGGCCTTGCGGTTGGCGGTACCGGAAGAATCTATCTCGGTGTTATTGGCCGTGCCTCTGGCGGTCGGATCGGTAAAATAAACCCTGATGTAATTTTTCTTGGTCGCGGTATATGTTCCCGCAGTAGCCAGTTGAACTCCACCCACATACAAGGCTTCGCCGACGCTAAACGTTCCATTAACATTGGCCAAAACCAAAGTTCCAGAAGCAATCCTATTTGTCCAATCTACTTTTCTACCGGTAGCACTGGTCAAAATCGGTGTCATGACTACCCGGGCGCTTTTTGTTGCGTCCGAATTGGTAATTGTATCGCCTTCCTTTATTTCGCCACCGGTGCTACCACCACCACTGATAAAGGTTAGAGAATGTCCTTCTGCAACCCGTACCATTAAAGTTGACCAGTCCGTAAGACGAGGGTAACCAGAACCGTTATTGTAAATAACGCCATCCCCGTTTTGTAATGTTTTATAAGCCAGCCATTTAAAACCGGAGCTGGTGCGCTGCCAGAGAACAATTGCCGGACGACCGTAGCCGGTTTGAGTTGACCAGAGAAAACCACCTCCACTTGTTTCAACACCGCTGGAAAAAAGCGACCCGGATGCACCACCTGGTATAAGATTTTGCGGTTGATCATTAGTTAAATTCCAACTGTCATAGCCACATCCAAAAAGCCACACAACACAAACACGTGTTGCGCGAGGCTTGACGAAAGAAACTCCATAAGTGTAAAAATCATCCCCGGATGAGTCTGTATTTCCCCGGAAGTTCAAGCCGGCAAAAAACCAGGGCTGGGTATTTTTAACTTTTACCTGCATGTCGTAAGTCAGGAATCCCTGCGTGTCCATCCAGGCCTGAGCCAGACTTGCGCTTGTATTGGCCCAGTTAAATTCGATAAGATTCCATACGCCGCTGTCGGAACCCCATCCATAAAATGATCCAAATAACCATCCCCAGAAACCACCAAGCGATGTATCCACCATGCCTCCTGCTCTCACCTTCATTGCCGCACTGCCGTCAATAGTAGTATTGAAATCCTGAGTTCCCATGGCCGATGAGGTATACCAGTTAGCGGAGCTGGACATATCGTCCGTTACCTGCTGTTTTTGGAATCCGCCACCGCTGGTCAGTCCGACAGGGGCGTCGTAGGTTACTGTACGGGACGTTTGACCAACAGTTCCGGTAATGGCTAGACGGACAAATTTCCCCAGAATTACTTTGGACGACGCCGGAACGTTGATGGAACTGGTCCAAAGAGTATTGAAGCCCGGATCGGATAGTGTAATATTATAAAGCGTGGTTCCCACTCTTTTTGTATAATTAAAAACCCTGCCGTAATTAATATCCGCACCGCCTGAATTAACTAAGGTGAAGTTTCCGTTATAGGCCGGGAAAACATCCAGACCTGTTGAACTCAGAGTCAGAGATCCGTTTTTGGAAAGTGTTTGGGCAGAGCCGCTTGTTTTGGCCAGCAGTCGAACATCTACACCGGAAGCAATGGCAGGCACGGATGTTGTCGGCGAGGAAGCGGCAAAACCGCTGAAGGTAACCGTTGTTCCCGAAACACTGAATCCGGAGTAGGAATAATAACCGGTACCTACTTTCAGATATCCGGCAGCCGAAGTGTTTAACTCCGTTGATTTTGTGCCGTAGAAGGTTGCCGGAAGCGAGGTTGCCCCGGCTGCCGTTGCCCCGGAGGTATAAAACCAGAAGGGATAAACTTTGGTAGTAAACGAACCGGCATTGTTGAGAAGATTGCATGTCTGATTGTTCATGTTTGTCAGAGCAGCATTTTTAGCGGCATCAGTTGACGCACTGCGGTAATTATATGCCGCATACCGGAATCCTGATTCCGCCAGATAATAAGCTTTGCGGGCCTGATCCGCGTAAGCCTCATTCATGTAAGAAGAGGTAAACATGGGCAGCATGGCCGCTCCCAGCGCCGCCATGATTACCATCGTGATAATAAGGCTGATCAGGATACTCCCTCGTGAACGTAAAACACCTGATACCGCGGGTATTCCCCGGCGTTTTACGGCAAACAGAGCTGTTGTTAGTATAATCGAAATAAGAAGAATAAAAGGAATCGCCAGCGGCGTGTACATCAAACAAAATACCAGAACGACCACCGGTGCCAGAAGGCATCTCACAGCCCACATGGCCAGCGGCTGGTTGCGAATGATATTGGCAAGAGCCGGCCCGTGCTCATAATACTCTTTTACGAACCATCGGCCTCCCGGCCAGTTGACAAGATATTCATCACGAAAATCCCGCAGAATCTGAACCATCGGATGCGCAGTATCTCCGTATGCGGCCGTCGCCACAAAACAGTTCCATCCTGTCGATACGGAAAGAGAACCGGGAGTCGTCGTGGGCGGTGGATTACCACCCAGGTTCCCATTGTTTCGGGGGTGAACAATCGCAGTAAGAGGCTGCAATGCTTTGCCGTCAGCACGGGAAATGGTCATCTCCACTTTGACGGCCGAAAGATTCCTGTCGTTTCCCGCCGGCCATGTCGATGTATCATCAGCTCCATTGTAATAGGTCAACTTGAAATTGCCGACATTACTTATAAGAATATCACCGTTGGCCAGGGTAGTTCCACTGCCGGAGGCGATCTTTACTGCCCCATTGTCCAGCCCGATTGTCCGGACGCAGTCTGTTGTACTATAGCAGTTGCCTGTACCGGTAAGGGGAAGCGTCGCATTACTTGCGGCGGAGTATACATTCATCATCTCGGTGATTTCCCTCGTGACCCGGGACATGGCCATTTGGGCCTTTTGGGTTATCGCTGAATTTTCTTTGACTTCAACGTATCCCTTGATGGCCTGAACAATGGCCGTACCGCCAACAGCCGCCAGAATACCCACCAAAAGCATAGTTACGATAATTTCGATGAGCGTGAAACCATTTATCGGTCCACTGCTGCTGTAACCGTGTGTATGGGACATATTTTTTTTCAACCGTCTCGGTAATTCGATTTTAAAGTATTTTTTTATAAACATAAATTTACTCCGTAAAAAGCGAGGTAACTGTTAAATCCCGGTATTTGATAGTTATCTTATGGACTTTGCTGCTGGCCGATGCTTCAGTGAGCGAGCTACCGGAACCGGAAAATGTTATCGTATTGTTGGCCACAACGTAATAAGGGTGTTGGGCATCGGAATATAATGTTTTTGCTTCTGATTCTGAACTTGTACCTACACGGGTATTAAAACTCGCATAAGCCGTGGCCGGCGATTGACCGTTTAGAGCACCGTAGAACATATAATATTTATAGTCGGCAGTCATATTTTCCATAATCGAATTCAAATAGGTACCGTTTTGCGCCAAAATAACCGGATTGTAGCTCTTTACCAGACTAGTACCCATGAATTGAACCAGTATAGCGGCAAGAACGGCGGCCACTAAGAGTGACACAATGACCTCTATAAGAGTGAAGCCCCCATCGTTTTTTATCTTATTCAATCGTTTATAAAGCATGTAATTTCTCCGATAAAGCTTATGGAATGAATCCCGTGTTTTTTGTAACTGATATATCTCCTGCATTGGTTGTGATTGTTAGAGTCGCAGATCCCGGACTGCCATAAGCGTTGAATGTAACCCGGGGCACTGTAGCTGTTGAAGTGATAGATAAAACGGATTTTTTTGCTGTCAGATCAACCGTTGCACTGTTCTCTCCGGGAATAAAAACAGGCGTCGTTGACCCGTCTCCCTGAAACATGTAATAGGTTGATGAAGAAGGAAAACAAATGCCCCATGGACTGCTGGCGGTCATTGCCCGGGTTTGCGCCAGACGAAGATGCACCTTGAGAACCTCCAGCTGTGAGGCAAGATCATAAGAGCTCGTACTGGACAATCGGACGACAGCAACAATGGCAATGATAGCTATAATCGATAGTACAGCTATGATTTCGATCATGGTAAAACCACGCTGACCTCTGGTTTGTCTTAAGGTTTGAATCATCAGCGTACCTCCGAAAAAATATTTTCCGGGTCATAGTTATCGACAGCCAGTCGCAATAAAACGGTTATGCCTAACCCGGTTATGGAAAATATAGCAGCAAAAAAGATCGCTATCGGAATACGGATATACAATGTACCCACCAGGCCGTTCAGGATAATCAGGATCGCATAGAGAAGCACTCCGACACGCACGAAACGGACAGCGGACTCGCCATTTGCATAAACAGCAATACCCAGAGCTATCAGCTCCGCGGCCAGCAGCAGGCCTATGAGCGGTTGAATCGTCAGCCATTCCGGATGATGGAATCCTTCCGGCAGCGGCAGGCCTAACATCATGATTAATCCTAAAATCAGATAGAAAAAACCAGTCAGCAAAAAGTAGAAAGAACATTCCGTCTTGGTTACCGCATTACGGAAACCGATGTTTAGATTTGTTGCGAAAGCCGAATTGCTAAACAGTTGCCTGAATAAAAGATGCCTGTGAGTGGCCTTTTCTTCCGGAAGCCTCGCCATTATCTTCATTGTAAAACCTTCAGGAGGCTGCCTGGGGGGAACATTTCCCATAATGCCGGTAAGATCACGAAAATGCTCCCATTTTTTCTCTTCATCTTTAAACATGTTTTGCAAAATCTCCTTTATATAACAATATACAACTTTACCTGTCAGAAGTCACATTTTCCCCTATATATTTTCGCAATTTTTCCAACCCCCTGTAAACTCGCATCTTAATGGCACTTAACGAAAGTCCCGTAATTTCAGCAATCGCTTCGAAGGGAAGTCCCTGGTAGAAGCGCAGGATCAGCAACTCGCGAAGTTCCGGAGATAATTTTTGAAGACAACTTTCCAGTTCCTCTTCCCGTTCTTTGCACCCTTCATAACTATCCCGAGACTCTTGCAAAGCAACCTGTTTACCATCTAAATCAACCATCCCCGACGCCTTTTCCCTTTGACGGAAATTATCCCGCCGGCGATTGCTATTTTTTTTCAAGTGATTACGGATAATATTGAGACTGATCGTATAGAGCCAGGTGTAAAATCTTTGTTTTTTATCATAACGAAATAATTGGTTGAAAGAACGCAAAAATGTTTCCTGTGCCAGATCTTCAGCATCCTGTGAATTTCTAGTCATGCGGTAGGCTAAGTTATAAATGGGTGTTTTATATTCCTCAACCAACAAAGCATACGCTTGCCTTTCTCCATTCAGAACCCTGGCAACGATTTCTGCTTCGTTTTTGTGATCCATGATCGTTTTATGATTGGAGAATATTGTTTAACTTCTGCAACACACCGCACCAGTAACGCTTAAATTGATAATATTACCGTAACACTCCAATATCAAGCAAATTCGACACAGGCCTTATTTCAATCTTCAAAACTAAAGCCAAAACTATCAACCGGCGCAAGCTTTATGATAAAATATTTTTGGACAAATTAATTTAAAAATAGTACGTTGAGACTACGAAACGTGGAGGCGCTTTTATGTTATTAAATAAAACGATTGCCGTTGTTATCCCAGCGTATAATGAAGAGAAGCAAATCAGGCAGGTTTTGGAAACCATGCCTGATTTCGTTGACCGCATTATCGTTGTCAACGATTGTTCCAGGGATAATACAGCCGCCACTGTTTTGGATTATATAAGCACGCAACAATCAGTTCAATCAATCATAAAAAAAAACTTAAACGATCTGCGCGACAGCAAATATAACCGTGCTGACCATTTACTCAAAGAAAAACAACAAACGGATATGGAATATTTCATCCCCTCGGAAATTGCCAATGGCCATCCTGAATCCGACCGTATCATTCTAATCAACAATTTAATAAACGGCGGCGTAGGGGCGGCTATCGCCCGTGGCTATAAATGGTGTTTGGATAACAATATCGACTGTACTGCGGTCATGGCCGGCGACGGTCAGATGGACCCGGCGGAGTTGGAAAAAATCTGTCTGCCTGTGCTTACTGAAGAAATTGATTATGTCAAAGGCAATCGTCTCATTCATGGCGGAGCTCGCCTCATCATGCCTAAAACCCGTTATTTCGGTAATTCTATTTTATCGATACTAACCAAAATTGCCTCCGGTTACTGGCATGTTTCCGATACTCAGACAGGCTATACCGCTATTTCTCTTTCCGCTTTAAGCGCGATCAAGCTTCATGACATTTACAAAAGCTACGGAATGCCCAATGACATGCTGGTAAAATTGAACATTGCTTTCTGCACTATAAAAGAAGTTAAAATAAAACCTGTTTACAATATTGGAGAAAATTCGAAAATGAAAGTAATGAAGGTCATCCCACGTATTTCCTGGCTGCTTTTTAAATCTTTTTTAAAGCGATTATGGATCAAATACTTGTTTCGTGATTTTCATCCGCTTTTTCTACTTTATCATTTCGCCTTTATTTTAGGCGTTCTTACGATTCCCTACGCTCTGAAAATTACAAACATTACTCTTTCCGGAGGCTCAGTTTCATCGGCAACCATGCTGGCCTTCTTCTTCCTGTTTACCAGCAGCTTCCAGTCTCTTTTATTCGCAATGTGGATGGATATACAGGATAATGAAAGGCTTTACAAAACATGACGGCTTTTGTGGAGAAGAAATAAATTATGACCAATAAAAATAATAATCCTTCTATTGCCGTACTGGGAGCGGGAAATTGGGGAAAAAATTTAATCCGCAATTTTTTTGAATTAAACGCGCTGAAAGTTATCTGCGATAAAGATGACGTGTCACTAAAGCAAATGCGGAAACTTTACCCTTCCTGCGACTTTTCCACCTCGCTTGCGGATGTGCTTTCCCGTGATGACATCTCCGCTGTTGTTGTTGCTACACCGGCGGAAACTCATTTTCAACTGGCACAAAAGGTATTGCAATCCGGCAAGCACGTTTTTGTGGAAAAACCCCTTACTCTTTCGAGAAAAGACGCCACAGAACTGATTGCTCTGGCACAAAAGAAAAATATGGTTTTAATGGTCGGCCATCTTCTACAGTATCATCCGGCTTTCGTAAGATTGAAACAAATGGCGCAGGAAGGAAAACTGGGCCGGATTAATTACATATACTCGCACCGGCTGAATCTGGGAAAAATAAGAAGAGAGGAAAACATTTTATGGTCTTTCGCTCCGCATGATATTTCAATGATTATTGCTCTGGCGGGCGAAGAACCGGAAAGCGTCATTGCTACCGGTGGCAATTATCTGCATAAAAATATTGCCGATGTCACGACAACTCACCTGGAATTTTCCTCCGGCCTGAAAGCTCATGTATTTGTTTCCTGGCTGCATCCGTTTAAAGATCAAAAACTGGTTGTTGTCGGTGATCAAAAAATGGCTGTATTTGACGATACCCTTTCCTGGGAAGAAAAACTGCTTATCTATCCGCACCATGTGAACTGGGAAAATAACGTTCCCGTGCCAACTCGCGGAGTTCCGGAACGCATCTCTATTCCTTATGCCGAACCGCTGAAAGTAGAATGTGAACATTTTCTTGATTGCATTGAAAAAGGAAAACAGGCGTTGACTAATGGTGAAGAAGGATTACGCGTCCTCAAGGTTTTAAACGCTTCTGAACATTCATTGAATGAAAATGGATTAAGAATCAATTTAAAAAGTGATTCCGGTTTAAGCCCGCAGAATAAAGCAAACTACGATATCCACCCCACTTCACAAATTGATGATGGCGTCGAAGTTGGAACAGGCACAAAGATATGGCATTTTTCCCATATAATCGCGGGTTCTAAAATCGGTAAAAACTGTTCGATCGGCCAGAATGTTGTTATTGGTCCTGAAGTTAAAATTGGCAATGGCTGTAAAATACAAAACAACGTATCTGTTTATAAAGGTGTGACCCTTGAAGATTATGTTTTCTGCGGCCCCTCCGTCGTTTTTACGAATGTTATTAATCCCCGTTCTGAAATTAAAAGAATGTCGGAAATTAAACCGACATTAATAAAAAAAGGAGCTTCCCTTGGCGCTAATTGCACTATTGTCTGCGGTCACACCATCGGCAGTTACGCTTTTATCGCGGCGGGCGCGGTAGTTACCAGAGATGTCCCTGATTACGCTTTAATGATGGGCAACCCGTCACGGCAAAAAGGCTGGCTGTGTCAGTGCGGTAATAAACTAGACGGGAAATACAAATGTCCTCTATGCGGCCAAAAATATAAAATCAAATCAAAACAGGGGTTGCAAAAATTAAAATGAAAATGCTGCTGATTACAAGCAGTTTCCCTAATAATAACCTCATCAGCGGCGTATTCATTCCGGATACTATTAAAACTCTTAATACTTTGGGAGTACAAGTTCATGTTCTGACTCAAAATTGTGATGGCTCCGATTCCATTACCAAAACTTTATGGGATGGATGCTCCATAACATATTTCGGCTGGCATGGCGGAAGTACACCTCTCGTAGAATTAATGAAGAAACGGATTTCCGGAATACCTTTAGCATTTCAATATTTCATCAACGGATATTTATCAGGGAAGGCTATCTGTCGCCACTGGCATCCTGATATAATATTCGCCGAATGGCTTATTCCTTCCGGATTAATAGCTGCAATTATTTCCAAATCCACAAAAATACCGTATTGCTGCCGGGGTTTGGGTTCCGATGTTTATTTAGCATCTGAGAATTTACTGATCAGTCCTATTATTAAATACGTTGCCCGAAACAGCAAATATCTTTTTGCCGATGGTTTTGATCTTTGCCATAAAACATCAAAGCTTGCCAACGGTAAGGAATGTTATTTCGCAGCCACTGCCAGAAAATTAGAAAATAAAAAATCAGATTTTCGCCCTCTAGACGATACCGGCCTTTTTACTTTCTGCAGCTTAGGCCGGCTTCATAAAATTAAGGGATTTAATTTTTTAATTAAAGCATGTTCCCTTCTCCAGCAAAACAATATTAATTTCAGATGCTATATTGCAGGCGAAGGAGAAGAAAAAGAAAATTTAAAATTCTTAATTGACAGTTCTGACCTGAAGGGAAAAGTAATATTAACGGGGAAGCTGGAAGACGGTGATATCAGAGATCTCTTCCGTCATGTTGATTGTATCGTTATTCCATCTTTAAGCGAAAGTATCCCTCTGGTTTTATCGGAAGGAGTGAATGCACATAAACCTCTCATTGTAACAAGTGTCGGTGACATGGGTTATCTTGCCGAAAAATATAAATTAGGATATGCTGTTAATAAAGAAAATTATCATGAGCTTGCCGAAGCTCTAATAAAAATGAGCGACGTAAAAATACGGGCTTCGTTTTATGATAAGCGTAATTATGATGAACTAAGTTCAATCTTATCGCCTGATTCAGGGGCAAAAGCAATTTACGAAAAATTAAATGAGGGTTAAATGAGAAAACCTCGTCACACAGTATTATTTTTCATTCTGCTTGGTCTAACTGCCGTTATTATTTTCTGCACAGTTACGAACGGTCACAACTGGGGTGATGACTTCGCAGGGTATATCTTGCAAGCAAAAAGTATTACTCAATTGGATCCCCGTGGTTTCATAGATGCAAATAGTTTCACGGTAAAGAATTCATCTTATGCTTTTGGACCCATTGCCTACCCTTGGGGATTTCCAGCTTTGCTTGCACCATTCTATGCAGTTTTCGGCATGAATATTGTAGGCTTAAAATTATTAGGGGTGATTTCCTTTCTTATTTTTATCATTTTTATCTGGTTGGGATTCCGGAAATATCATTCACCGGTTTGGTTATTTTGTCTTGTTTGTCTTTTTGCCCTGAATCCAACTTTGCTTTCATTTACAGATCAAATCCTTTCAGACTTTCCATTTCTTCTGTTATCTACAGTTAGCGTCTTGCTGACGGGCAGATTGATCATCGAAAAACGTAATATTATCTCTCCGATCTGGGATTATATCCTCTTGGGAGCCATTATAGCCGGTGCTTTTTTTATCCGGACAAATGGATTTTTGCTTCTCATATCACTCGCAATAACTCAATTCATTGCTCTGATACTAAAATTAAAGCAAAGCGACAAACATCCTTCCAGGAGACAAGATTTTTTAAAATATTTATCGATAAATCTGATTCCCTATATTTCTTTCTTTTGCATTGTTCTAACATGGGAAGCGATTTTTCCTCAGGGAGGAACATCTCACTTATCCGCTCTCAATGCCGTTTCTTTGGAAGTTATCAGGAATAATTTGAACTACTATATTAATATGCCAGCTGAATTCTTTAAAGGAGTGCCTAACTATCATGTATTCTATTTTGCAAGTATTCCTGTTGCGATCGCGGGAGTCGTAAAAAGATACCGGTTAGACTATCACATTGTCATATATATAATACTGACCTTCACTCTTTACATATTTTGGCCGCTCCTACAGGGGATCAGGTTTTTATTTCCAATTCTTCCATTCTATTTTTCATTTGTAATCACAGGTTTGGAAATTTTTCAGGGCGGTCAAACGAACACAGAGCAAAAACTCCGGAGATGGATTTGCCTTGTCCCTGTTATTATTGTCTTTGCATACTTCGCCATAAACTCAACGGGCAACGCCTACGCAAATATGATGCGTCATCGTGAATCTTTCACCGGTCCTTATACCGCAAGCGCTCAAAGTATGTTTTCATTTATTAAATCAAACACAGAAAAAGAAACTACTATCGTCTTCTTTAAACCGCGACTTATGAGAATGATGACAGACCGTAAATCTATTATGTTGAGAAGAAAAGATGAGCTTTCACGCGGAGACTATTTGTGTTTGTATCTCTTGGCTCCGGCAAGAGACCAGGTGTCATTGGATACAATACAAAGTTTGTCAGATGAGAAAACCGCCTTTTTAATCTATGAAAACAGCGAATTTAAAATATATAAATTAACTTTTAACAAAATTCCCTTTATGAACCGGCAAGGAATGCATCAATAATGAAAGGATAAGAGGGTTTAATTATGAGTGCCAACAAAATTCTAGTCACCGGCGCCGGTGGTTTTATCGGCAGCCATCTGGCGGAAAGACTCACCGAACTCGGATACTCTGTTCGCGCTTTTGTGCGCTATAACTCCAACAACAATTGGGGATGGCTGAATAATTCTTCCTATCTTAAAGACATTGAAGTTTATTCCGGAGATATTCGTGATTATGACTCCGTCCGAAATGCGATGAAAGGCTGCCGGGAAGTTTATCATCTGGCGGCATTGATCGGAATCCCTTATTCATACGATTCCCCCCTTGCCTATATCAAGACCAATATTGAAGGAACATATAATATACTGGAAAATGCCCGTCTCGGAAATTTTAAAAATGTGGTTATTACCTCAACTTCTGAAACATACGGCACAGCCCAATTCGTACCCATTTCTGAAAATCATCCTCTTGTTGGTCAGTCGCCTTATTCGGCATCAAAAATTGCTGCCGATCAACTGGCCCTTAGTTATTGGCTTTCTTTTCAGCTTCCGGTAAAAATCGTCCGCCCTTTTAACACTTATGGCCCCCGTCAATCATCAAGAGCGATAATTCCTACTGTAATTAGTCAGATATTATCCGGCAAAAAAATATTAACCCTGGGTAATATTTACCCTACGCGTGATTTAACGTTTGTTAAAGACACTGTTGAAGGTTTTATTGCAATAGCCAAAGCCGGAAAACTCGCCGGATCAGTAACCAATGTTGGTAATGGTTTTGAGATATCTGTAAAAGATTTGGCAATAAAAATAGGTCTGCTTTTAAACACAAAAATTCGTTTTCAAACGGCATTGAAACGCCGGCGACCGGTTAATAGTGAAGTCGAACGACTCCTTTGTGATAATAATAGAATTATGACAATTACAAAATGGCGGCCTCAATATTCACTTGAACAAGGTCTTCAAGAGACTATTGACTGGATTAAAAATAACATTCATATTTATAAGCCGAATCTATATGTAAAATAGGTGATAATATGCAGGCTATAATTCTGGCAGGCGGAAAAGGTACAAGGTTGAAACCTTATACTACTGTTTTACCCAAGCCTCTCTTACCGATAGGAGATTTTCCTATTCTGGAAGTTGTCGTCAAACAACTTAAAAAAAACGGTTTTAAAAAAATCACCATGGCCGTTGGACATCAACATGATCTTTTTATCGCCTTTTTCGGGAAAGGTAATAAATGGGGAATTCCCATTGAATATTATGTTGAAAAGAAACCAATGGGTACTGCCGGAGCAATTTGTCATATTGATAATCTGGATAATAATTTTTTAATGATGAACGGAGACATACTGACTGATCTCAATTTTAAGGAACTCTTTACTATTCACAAGAAGAAGAAAGCTGATCTGACCATTGCGACTCACAAAAGGGTTCAGGATGTGAATTATGGAACATTGGAATACAACAAAGAAGGATTCTTGACCAAATTCACAGAAAAACCTTCAATTCCTTTCAGCGTCAGCATGGGGGTGTATGTTCTTTCCCGAAGTGTATTGCGTCTTATACCCCGAAAAGGCAGCTTTGATTTTCCCGATTTAGTACAAAAAATGTTAGTGGAGAAAATGAGTGTCTATTGTCATCCCTATGACGGATACTGGATGGATATCGGACGTCCCGAAGATTACGAACAGGCGATTGACGATTACGAAAAAATCAAGGACCGTTTATGAGTCATTCAAACCCGGCAATTCCTCTTTTCGATCTTAATTATGGCAGAGAAGAAAAAGAAGCTGTATTACGCGTCTTGCGCAGTAAATGGCTTACCATGGGTCCGGAAACGGAAGCGCTGGAAAACGAATTTGCCGGGTATTTTAAAGTAAAGCATGCCCTGGCCGTAAGCAGTTGCACTACCGCCTTACATTTGGCCAATTTAGCCGTCGGCGTAAAAAAGGGAACAAACGTAATCTGTCCTTCCTTCACTTTTGTCGCCACATCTAATTCAGTTCTTTATGCCGGTGGAATTCCTGTTTTCGCCGATATCGCTTCAACGGACGACTGGACAATTTCTCCTAATGAAATCAAAAAAAAGATAAATAAAAAGACCCGGGCAATAATCGTCATGCATTATGGCGGTTTTGCCTGCAAAATGGATGAAATTATTGAAATTGCGAAACACAATAAAATTCCGGTAATCGAAGACGCGGCGCACGCGCCGGGTTCATTTTATAAAGATAGATTGCTGGGATCAATAGGAGACATCTCCTGTTTTTCTTTTTTTTCCAATAAAAATATTTCGACAGGTGAAGGCGGCATGATTTGCACTGATAATGACGATTATGCAAATTATATAAAAAAAATCCGCTCTCATGGCATGACCAGCGCAACATTGGATCGGCATCACGGTCATGCCTATAGCTACGATGTTACTGACCTGGGTTATAATTACCGGATTGATGAAATTCACGCCGCTTTAGCCCGCTGTCAATTAAAAAAATTAAAAAAGGGAAATGAACGCCGCCGCCTGGCAGCAATTCGTTACAAAAATGCATTATCTAAAATTAACAAAATAACGATCCCCTTTGCTGATTATTCTTTTTCCGCTAATTATCATATCTTTCCTATACTTCTCAATAAAAGCATAAATCGGCACAGTTTGATGGTTTATCTTCGGAACAAAGGTATTCAGACCAGTATCCATTATCCGCCGGTGCACAAATTCAGTTACTATAAGACAGTCATGGGAGATCATATTTTGCGCAATACTGATTCTGTATCCCTCCATGAATTGACGTTACCCATGTATGCCGGCATTACCGATGCTCAAATAGATTACATTGTTGATGCTTTAATTAATTTTATCGAAGGAAAATAAATTACGGAGACATCGACAGAAATAATGCAGCCATCAGACCATGATGAATCATCTGAACTTACCAATATTGCTGAATGGGAAAAAAGAAGCAAATTATTCGGATCGAGTCCCCGAGGGGTTCTGTTCAAAAATTTGCCCGATATTTTTAACGCGTATCTGCATAACTGGCAATTAAAGAAAATCTTATCTGAAATTGAGCCTGATGCAGGGGGAATTAATATCATCGATATCGGCTGCGGTTACGGGAGAATATCCCGGCCGATTTTAGAAAAATTTCCCGAGGCTAAAATAACAGGGATCGATATCAGCAAAAATTATGTCGATCTCTTTAAGAAAAACACCGGTGCACAAGCGTTTGTCGGATCTGCAGAAGATTTCCGCCTGCAAACAGATTATTACGATTACATAATTTGTGTAACAGTTTTGATGTATATTAATAAAAACAACTTTGAAAATACCATAGCCAACTTTCTTACCCACTTGAAAAAAGGAGGGAAAATATTATTAATTGAGCCATTACAGTCCGGCATTTACTTCCAAACGTGTTTTGGTTTGTTAAATCTGTTAAGTAAATTTAAGAAAGCGGACACACCAAATACCGGTGGTCATAGTTTTCACTACAATTTTCTTCAATCACTTATCCGCAAATCCGGAGGGAAAATTATCAGAGAATATCGTCTTCCGGTTACCACATTATTTTTTCTGGCAATATACATTTTTATTAAAATTGTTCCTTCTGCAGGACGTTTCCTTTTCAGTTTAATTTCCAGACTTGATGAGTATCTTAAATCTGCAAGGCTTCCTTCAATATATATTTTTAATGTTGTCGAGAAACAATAATTATGGATTTTTTTTCTAAAAGCAATAATAAAATATACAGTAGGATTTTGTTTATCATTGTCCTTGCTTTTGTATTATTTTACATAATCCGGTCTTTTCAAGATTTATCGTCTTATATTCAACAAATAAATTACACAAGTTTATTCCTTAGCTTTTTTTTCACGCTAATAGCCTATCTTTTAAGTCTATTCATCTGGATCGACATTGCTGCCGCATTTGGATTGAAAGCAAGCTTCATATCTGCTGCCCGCGCCTGGTCTTTATCTCAATTAGGTAAATACATACCGGGAAGGGCCGGTCTAATTCTTGTCCGCCTCGACGCTTACGAAAACCAGCCCAAAAGAACTGTAGCGGTGGCAACAGTAGTGGAGTTCATTGCGGCTTTCATAGCATCTTGCCTGCTCGTACTCTTTTCCATGTTTTTCATGAAAAACATGATACCGGAATATCTAAGGATTACAGCCGCATTATTATCCCTGTTTTTGCTTGTGTTGCTTCATCCGAAATTACTCAAATATTTAACTAATATTTTACTGACTTTTTTCAAACGAGAGCCAATCGAAGATTTTCCTTCCTTCGGCTTGATTCTGAAATTTGTTTTCATAAATCTACTGATCGGAATTCCGTATGGCCTGGGTATGTTCTATTCCATGGATTGCTTCGCCGATCTCAGTTTCAGCTATTTAATACCGATGACCGGAATTTACTATGCGGCATCCCTTGCGGGACTTGCCGCGCTTTTTGCCCCGGCAGGTCTCGGCGTACGGGAAGGAATAATCTTTCTGATTCTTCCCGCATTTATTGCCAAAGGAATTGTCATCGCGGGAACGATTATGATCAGAATTGTTTCTATTGTCGTGGAAATATGTTTAGCATTGTTTTTTTATTTTTATTCTTATAAAAATAATACTTGATGGTGTTATATGCTTACTAAAGAAAATGAATTCGCGCTGCCCGGAAATTGGCAATTTCCCAACGGCAGAAAATATGCTTTTACTTTTATCTCGCTTTTCATCATTCTGCTGGCAATTTACTCCAACAGTTTTTACGGTGAATGGCATTTTGACGATTACTCCAATATTGTCGATAATCCGTACATTCAAATAGAATCATTTTCCTGGCCGGAAATAAAACATAGCATATACGGCCTTGAGCAAAAAAGACCGTCACGACCATTGTCTTATTTAAGTTTCGCTTCAAACTATTATTTCCATGGTAAGGATGTATTTGGTTATCATGTGGTAAATTTTATAATTCATTTCTTTGCATCCGTTTTCCTCTTTCTTTTTATTTACAACACGTTGAAGTTACCTCGACTAAAAAATCAATATGAAAGTATCGCCTATCCGGTAGCAATCATAGCAACGTTTTTCTGGGCTATTCATCCTGTCTGGGTCACGTCCGTCACTTATATTGTTCAGCGAATGGCATCTATGGCCGGACTTTTTTACATTGCATCCATGTATTTTTATTTAAAGGCACGGACTACCTCAAAATTAAAGTATTCACTTATACTGTTTACAATCAGCTTATTGTCCGGATTGGCTTCGTTGCTCACCAAAGAAAATGCAGTAATGCTACCTGTCAGCATTCTTCTCTTTGATTTATTTCTCATTGCAGGTATTAACAGACAAAATGTTATTAAATACGCAAAAATAGCGCTTCTGCCTTTTATTATTATTGTACTTGCCGGCATTATATACGTTGATTTCTCCAATCTTATAAATGACTACAAAATACGTGATTTCACCATGGTTGAAAGGCTTTTGACTCAACCTCGTGTCATCTTATTTTACCTTTCGCTGTTATTTTATCCTATTAGCTCACGTTTAACCTTTCTTTACGATGTAGAAGTTTCCCGCTCCCTGTTCCTGCCATGGGCTACAATTCCATCTATATTGTTAATATTATTTATAATTGTTTTTGCCATTTATATTGCCCGGAAGCGCCCTTTGATTTCCTTTTGCATTATTTTTTATTTTCTAAATCATTTGATAGAAGGTTCCATTTTTAATCTGGAATTGATTTACGAGCATCGCAACTATTTGCCGGCAATGCTTTTGTTTGTTCCTTTCGCAGAATTCATAATTTATGCAATTGATTACTTTTCTTATAAAAAAATTATCCAGTTTATCGTCGCTTTCGGCATAGTTATAATATTAGTCGGAGAAGGAGACATAACTTATAACCGTAATAATATAGTTTCCGATGATTTTCTGCTTTGGTTTGATAACGTTAACAAGTATCCAGCTCTAAGCAGACCTCACGCCAATATGGGAAGGATATATTTTATTTATAATAAAGAAGAAAAGTCGCTTCAGGAATATAAAAAAGCAATGGCTTTAAATAAATTTGGGAATAGTGAGATCCTGGCTCTTCAGCAATGGAATATCGGCCTGTTATATTTTCAAATGATGCAGGATGATCTGGCCATGGATTATTTCAGGAAATCTTCTGAAATACTTCCTGATTATTTTCAAAACACTGTACATATGGCAAAAATAAAACTGCGTCAAAATAAAATAAAGGAAGCAAAACAAATAGTCGAGGAGAAATTAAAAAAATACAGATCTGATCGTTATGTATTAGAACTATACAGCCTTGTCTTGCTGAAAGATGGCCAAATTAACGGCGCCCAATATTTTGCGAGAAAACTTTTAAAGAAGGATGCAGATTCATTGCCCGCGCTTATGACCATGGCTGAGAGTTGCCGCATAAAGAAGAACTACTCCGTTGCCATCTTGTACTGGAAAACTGTCCGATCGCATTCTCCGCAAAATCCTTTTGCTAATCTGGCGCTTATTGAACTCTACGCAAACACTAAAGACAAAAAAATGCTGGCTCAGGAAATTCAGCTCTTATTTTGCTTGAAGGGTTCCCTAAAATTAAATGAATATATTCAACAACTAAATAAAGATAAGAATTTAAATATATACGTTCCCGACTTTAAAAATTATTCATTTATCAACTGTTCTTATTTCAATTAAAAACAAAAAAAAGCGTGATCACATCACGCTATTTTCAAATAAACTTGTTCTTTTCGCTTATTGCATACCCGGATAATACCAGGTTCCCGTTTGGGCAGTAGTTAACGATACGCCTTTTACGGAATTTACAGTAATCGTGATACCTGAAGTAGCCACTGCTGTTGTTACATTATAATCAACACCGATATTGGGGCTATTACCTGCAGAAGCCTGAACAGCACTAATTGTAGTTGTTCCGTTGTTGGCCAGCATTTGTGATGCATAATAATTAGTGCATTGAGCTTTTACTTCTGCAATTGCTGTTTGTGCGGCATTAATTCTTGATTGCTCAATCATAGTTATGTATCTCGGAATGGCAACCGCGGCTATAATTCCCAAAATTGCTAACACCGCAATGATTTCAATCAAGGTAAAACCTTCTTCTTTTTTTAACACTCCTCCATTGCCCCCTGACTCTAAAATCCACTTTTAAATACAATTGACTTAATTTATCACGACTAAATATGATTTAAAATTTAAATTATATGGAAATTTCATTATCAGACAATGTTTTCATTTTAATTTAAAAAAAATAGCGTGATTACATCACGCTATTTTTAAAAAAACTTGTTTTTTTAGCTTACTGCATACCCGGATAATACCATGTTCCGGTTTGGGCAGTAGTTAACGATACGCCTTTTACAGAGTTTACAGTGATAGTAATACCTGAAGTAGCCACTGCCGTTGTTACACTATAATCAACACCAAGATTTGGGCTAGCACCTACAGAACCTTGAACAGCAGCAATCGTAGTTGTTCCGTTTCCGGACAACATTTGTGACGCATAATAATTGCTGGCCTGCGCTTTTACTTCTGCAATTGCCGACTGAGCGGCACTAATTCTGGACTGATCCATCATGCTTATATATCGTGGAACAGCAACCGCAGCTAAAATTCCCAAAATAACCAGCACCGCAATGATTTCAATCAATGTAAAACCTTTTTCATTTCTTAACATTTTCCATCCCTCCTTATTTTTTTAAAAAATCTTACTTTCTATTATTAACTGTTTTTTTGCATAAATTCACTTTTATAGAAAGCAAAAGGCATGCCATCTCCGACATAATATAAAAAGTTTCTTTATCTCAACTAAGATAAATTCTAACTTACTTAATTACTTCAATTTTCAAATGTTGTCAACTTTAATAGTTACATTGACATCAATTCCTTAATAATACTTATGTGCAAAAAATGATGCTTTATCTACAATTATTGTAGACTCTTTAAACTATTCATATCTATTTGTAGTTTTTTTATTCTATGCCAGAGGCTCCTTTGATTTATTCCTAAAATATCTGCCGCTCTTACTTGAATGCCTCCTGTCTTCTTCAAAGCATCAATAATAATTTCTTTCTCAATTAATTCAAGCTTGGCATCAAGCGGCATATTATCGCTCATTGTTTTACTTAATGAATTTTGCTTTTTAAATAAATCATCAGGTAAATGATGTAGCTCAATAACACCATTTTCACTCAATATAGAAGCTTGCTCCAAGACATTCCTTAATTCTCTGATATTTCCCGGCCAGGAATAACCGATTAATTCCTGCAATGCGGACGTGGATATTTTCACTGTCTGGGGTAAAGATTCCAGGAAATAATTTGCTATCGGGATAATATCTTCTTTTCTATCTCTAAGTGCTGGAAGTGAAACGGGAAAAACATTTAAACGAAAATAAAGGTCTTCTCTAAAGCTACCCTCTTTGATCATTTCAAGTAAATTTTTATTCGTAGCTGCAATAAAACGGATATCCACGCGGATCTGCCTGGTACCACCTACTCTTTCAAATTCTTTTTCCTGTAAAACACGCAATAATTTCGCCTGGGTAGCTAAAGGCATATCCCCTATTTCATCAAGAAAAATCGTACCTTTGTCGGCAATTTCAAATTTTCCTTTCTTTTGTTCAGTTGCGCCGGTAAATGAACCTTTCTCGTGACCAAAAAGTTCGCTTTCCAGCAAACCTTCCGGAATGGCCACACAATTAATCTTTACAAAAGGTTTATTTTTCCTTGTGCTGTGTTCATAAACACTGGAAGCAATCAATTCTTTACCGGTACCGCTTTCGCCGGAAATAAGAACTGTAGAATCTGTGGAAGCAACTTTGAGAATTCGTGCAAGTATATTACGCATAGATATGCTGGTACAAATAATGCTGGGAAATAATTCTTTTGCTTCAACATTGCTTAGAATATCGGCTACGCTGTCAAATAGTTCAGAAACCCGGTTAAAATCACGAGTTATATCTTCTTTTTCTTCCGATTTCACAGCCGGAGCAATAATAGGCATCTTTTGCGTTTTATTGATAAATCGTGAGAGAGGTTCGAAAAAAAAACGCAGCATAACGACACTTATTGAAAAAGTAAATAAAGCCATAACCAATATTAAATAGATAAAATGGATGGGAAATAGCTGGTTGAATTCTTCGCGTTGTTTAAATAATTGATACGTTAAAATAGCACTAATCAATGATATTCCGGTAAAAATAACCGGAATCAATATATACAAACTTATGTAAATATTTTTTTTCTTCATTTTTAATACTGAATTCTTAAAGGCTGATTTTACCTTTTATAGTTGTTTTAGCTTAAACTCTGACGTCAGTCATGGTATCAGGGGGGTATAAATAATTCATAAATAATTTGCCTTGTTCCACTTTTTTCTAATTAGTGTTGTTTTGCAAGTTTTGTAAGATCCCACATCGGTAGAAATATAGCTATAGCAAAGAAACCGACAATCGCGGCCAGACCAACTATCAGAATTGGACCAATTGCATCGGAAAGACCTTTAATCGCATACTCAACTTCGTCATCATAATGTTTGGCAATCTCACGCAACATTTCATCGATATTTCCAGACTCTTCACCAATCGCGATCATATCGATAACCATCGGGGTAAAATATTTTGCCGATTTTAGTGGCGTAGAAATTCCGGCTCCTTCTTTAATTCGCTCACGTACATGCTCAAAAGATCGCGTAAGAGCTTCATTGCCCATTGTTGCAGAGAGAATAGTCAATGATTGCATAATGGGAACTCCACTACTTTGCAAAATAGCAAAAATACTGGCAAAACGTGACAATGCCGCTTTTTTGAATAATTGCCCCACTATAGGAAGTTCTAACAAGAAAGTATCCCTTACAAATTTACCATTTTTCGTTTTAAAATAATAAGCTAAGCCAAAGACAATTATTGCTATTACAGTAAGAACTACATACCAGTATTTTGCCAGGAAAGTGTATAAAAGCATGGCAATTCTTGTCGGTAACGGCAAGACCAGCCCAGCAGTTTTAAAAACAGAAACAAATTGAGGTATTACAAAAGTTAAAAGAACAATAAAAGCAACGCTCAAAGCTATAACAATGATCATTGGATATCTTACCGCCGACTTAATATCCGATTTTACTTTTTCTTCATGTTCAATAATGTATATCAAACGATCCAAAACAACGGGGACATTTCCACTCATTTCACCCGCCTTGATCATGTTACAATACAGGTTTGAAAATATCTTCGGAAACTTTTCCAATGACTCAGAAAAAGATAAGCCTTGTTTGATATCCTGGATGATTGACAATATTGCTTTTTTTAAACCATGACTTTCTGTCTGGTTAGCCAGAATATCCAGAAGCCTTAACATCGGCACACCGGCAACCAGCATAGAACGTAATTGTTTCGTAAAAATGATTAAATCCACCATTTTGACTTTGTCTGAACTTAAAAGAGACCGTAACCAATTTTCATCTCCTGTTTTACTCTGTTCTTTTATTTTTGATGGTATAAGATTGCGCGCCATCAATATGGAGTTTGCTACTTCAACGGATTCAACGTCTAAACTACCGGATACCGTATCTCCACTTTCATTAATTGCTTGATAAATATAGTTGGGCATTTCTTTATCCTTGATTTAGTCTAAGACATGACGGCAGAGGCCGCTTCCTCCAGGGTTGTAATTCCCTGCATTACTTTTTGGGCAGAATCATCTCTCAGAGTTTTCAACTTTCCGGCAGCTACTGCCGCGCGTGAAATTTCCTGGCTTGGCCTTTGCTTAATAATCATGTCTTGAATCATTTCGTCATTGACTAAAACTTCAAAAACACCGGTTCTTCCCTTGTATCCGGTGTTTCTGCAATTGTTACAACCTCTGCCGCGTTGAAAATTAGCGTTTGCCGCTTGTTCCGGCGTTATTCCGAAAGCTGCAAGAGCGCTTGCCGGAGGATTATAACTCTCTTTGCAATAGGGGCAAATTGTACGTACCAATCGTTGAGCAAAAGAAACAATCAAAACAGAGGACACCAGGAAAGGTTCGATACCCATATCAATAAATCGTGTTATGACTCCTGCTGCATCATTAGTATGAACAGTGCTTAAAACTCTATGTCCGGTCTGCGCAGCCTGCACGGCTACGGCAGCGGTTTCCGCATCTCTAATTTCACCAACCATAATTACATCCGGGTCCTGACGAAGGATTGAACGCAAACCACCGGCAAATGTCATCCCTGCTTTACGGTTTAACTGCACCTGTCGTATATCATTGATTCTGTATTCCACCGGATCTTCCAGAGTGATTATATTGATATCCGGTTTATTTATTGAACTCAAAATTGCATAAAGACTTGTGCTTTTGCCACTTCCCGTTGGTCCGGTACTTAAAATCATTCCATATGGTTTATTGGCCATGACTTCTATTTTTGCCTTATCTTCGTCAGTCATGCCCAGACGATCAAGCGTATAAAAACCAGCGCCCATATCCAGCAGACGCATGACAATATTTTCCCCGTAAATTGTAGGGATTGAGGAAACTCTAACATTGATTTCTTTTTTTTCTATTTTAAGGGTGAACCGGCCGTCTTGAGGGACTCTGGAAATAGTAATATCCATATTAGCTATAATCTTCACGCGGGCAATGATGGACAAAAATATAGATTTGGGAGGTGACGGCATTTCAATCAGTTTACCATCAATACGATAACGCAACTGTACAGTATTTTGTTGTGGACTGATATGGATATCACTGGCATTATCACGGATAGCCTGAGCAAAAATAGAATTTGTCAAACGTATGACCAGCGCTTCTCCAGCCATATCCTGCAGTGATGCGATTTGAATTTCTTCTTTGTTTTCCGGAGGCTCTTCTTCTTCATCCCTGGAGTCTATTTCCATGGTTCCCATAATATTACCCAAATCGGATTGCATACCGTACATACTGTTTATAAGTTGATTTATTTCAACTTCTGTACAAATTACCGGTTCAACTTCCAGGTTGGTTAATTTTTCAAGAGAATCCAGGATTTGTATATCAAGCGGATCAACAATTGCAATTGTCAAAAGTTTTCCTTTTAATTTTAAAGGAACTACTTGATTTTTTTGCGCAATCTCAATCGGTATATAACGAATCAACTCCAGATCCAATGGAAAATCGTTGAGCTGATACTTCCTTATATTGAGCTGATCGCTTATTAAATCTATTATTTGCTTTTCCTGAACGAGTCCCTGCCGGATTAGATACTGACCCAGCTTCAAATCTGTCTTCTTTTTATTTTCTAGTGCCTGTTCGAGCTTTTCTTCGGTCAAAAGCCCACTTTTTACAAGTATTTCACCCAAACGCTTCTTATTTTTCATTTATCCTCCGGACGGCTATTATCTCAACGCTGCAATTTACGGCGATTGAAAAAAACCGTATCTGCCTCCCATTGAGATAATATTTTTGCTTTGGCGGCAACCGCAGATGGTAATTTGCCAGATGCTTCTTCTGCGGCGCGAATATTTTTAAAACATTTATCAATGACAATCAAAAAATTAATGCCTTCTTTTTTATTCCAGAAGGGGAAGAAAACCAGCGGAGGCATATTTCGTTGAGCAGGATTTCCCCAAAAACTATTATACACTATTTCCAGATCTTTTCCACTTTCCACAACAACAATTATATCACCTTTATTTATTGGGTTTATATCTGCGGGAATAGACGGAAGATATATTTTATTTCCTTCCGCGATTCTATTTTTATTCTTAATATGAGGATTAGCCATAATCACTGTTTTAGTGATTTTCGGATTAATCTCACCATAAATATTATTCAGAGTCCACCAAAGAGTTCTTCTTTTTGTCATTGTTAAAATTCCAAGATGCCCGGGAATTTTTACATTCTGCGTTTTTTTCTGAATAATTTTTGCACCAGGCACATTAGGAAGTGAAGCGGTTTGTTTAACTTCCGGAACAATAGGAAGAACCGGAGCTATGGACAATTGTTTATGTGCGTCTGCATCCTGACGTTGCAACATAATCGCTCCTATCGAAAGACCCACTGCAATCAAAATAAAGACGCTACCCAGTGCCCACTTTAACTTCTTGAACAACGGTGTTTCCATATCATTTATGCAGCTTCTGACAAAAAACCAGCCGGCCTTGTTCTTACCGCGAATGATCATTGTAAGAACTACCTGATGACAGAGAATAACAACTTTACGCGGATAACCGCCGGTAGCCAGATAAATCGCCGCAAGCCCCGATAAGCTGAATAAAGAAGGTGCAATTTCATAGTCCCTGGCGACCCTGAGACGATAATTGATCATGGCTTGCATTTGTTTGAAACTCAAAGGTTGAAGACAAAAGAGAAGATTAACCCTGTCAAAAAGGTTGGGGCGCCTTTTAAGGATTGCCTGGAATTCTTTTTGAGCAAAGATTATTATTTGCAGCAGCTTAAAATTGTTTGTTTCATAATTAAGAAACTCGCGCAAAATTTCCAGGCAATTCTCAGGAATTTTTTGGCCTTCATCAATGATCAAAACAACTATTCTTTTTTCATCCACACCTTTGTCAAAAAGGTAATTTTTGATTTTCTCTTTTAAATGCCATTCACTTTCACAATTATTTAAATCTTTAATTCCCAGCATCAAGGCAACTGTTTGCAGAAATTCAACAACGCCGTTAAATGCCGGATCAAGCATAAGGTGAGTTTCAATTTCAGCGGAATCTGCCGGAATAGAAGAAAAATTCTGGATAAGTTTACGACATAAAGTAGTTTTGCCGGTACCAATGTCTCCTATTACCACATTAATTCCACGACGCAGACGAACAGCTAACTCCAGCTTTTGTAGGCAACTTGTCTGCTGTGGCAATTGAAAAAGAAATTCCGGTTCCGGTGAGTTGGAAAATGGCTCCTTTTTAAAATTGAGAATATTGTAATAATTCATTTTTAGATGCCATCTTGCTTTTTAACAACGCTACTGCTTATATTCCAACCCCGTTATATTTTTAGATGTATTTACGATATTCTTATAATTCCATTTCAGTTCATTTTTTTACATGATACTCTTTATAAGCATGCCTTTCGGTTATTTTCTACTTATCGGCAATATATGTGGCGTAATAAATATAAGAACCTCTTCCATTTTATCACTTTTACTATCAGATTTAAAAGCCCAGCCTAAAACAGGAATATCTTTTAACCAGGGCACACCGTTTCCCGAATTTGATTTAGTTTGTTTGGTTAATCCGGAAATGACTATTGTTTCACCGTCTTCAACAATCAATATCGTTTTTGTCTGCTTTTTGATAATGTAAGGATCTCCCAGTGATGACTTTCTTGACATGTCCACTTCATCTTTTTTGACAGTAATTTCCATTTTTAAGTTTTTACCGTCAATGACGTGTGGCTTAATTTGCAGACGCAACAAAACGTCTTCAAAACTGGTTGTTTGAGTAGGTGTACTGCCTGAAGATGTCTGAAGAGTAACAAAAGGAACTCTTTCGCCATTTTCAGTAAAGGCCTCCTGGTTATCCAATGTTGTAATAGACGGACTGGATAGAATATTTAGTTTATTATCCTTTTGCAGAGCTTCTAGTTGTACTTCTAATAAATTACCGCCTACAGTACCGAAAACAAGTCCCAATGAAGCGGCTGCGGCATCAGATAGATTTGCCGCCGGAAAATTCACCCCTAAACCGTAACGTCCTATACCTATTTTATTACCCGTTGGATTAAGATCAGCGGATGAGCTTGTTCTTGTACCACCACTAGATAGCATAAGACCTTCATTGCCACGAAGAGTAGTTGAAGCCGCACCTCCCCACATAATTCCCAAATCACGGGCAACGCCTTTTGTTGTTTCTACGATATTGGCTTTAATTAAAATCTGGGAAGTAGGTTTATCCAGTTTTTCAATGATTGGGATTATTTTAGTCAGATCATCACGCACAGCACAAATAACCAGAGAATTGGTGTGTTCGTCAACCTTAATGGAACCTCGCGGTTTGTTATCCTTATCCTTGGTCAGTAAATCCTGAATGGTATCTGCCAGTTTCTTGGTATCGGTATAATTAATATTTACCACCACAGGATCTAAAAGAGGCTCTACCCATTGAGTATCTCGCAGTTGCTGTTTTCGTTCCAAATCCAGTTTAACATCTTCACTGGTCAGCACTCTAAGTACATTGCCTTCCCATACATAAGATAAATTATAGGTGCGCAACAAACCGGTAAATGCCGAATCCCAGGGAGTTCCCCGGAAATCTACGCTGATTTCACCTTTTAATTCATTCTTGACCAGGAGATTTAAATTAACAGATTTCGCCATAGCCCGTAATACCGCCTTGAGCTCCGCCTGGCGCATAGTCAGATTAATTCGATCAGCAGGTAATTTTTTTACTGTTGTTTCAGTTACTGGAACAGATGCCTGTTTTGCCGCTATAGAAATTTTCTTGGGTTCGGCGGTCGGAGAGTGGCCTTGGGATTTCTCGGCTAGAGTAGTCCATTTATCGAAGAAAGCATCTTCTTTCTCGCTTTTAAGTCCATCAGCACAGCCGAAAAAAAATATCAGCACGAAAAGACCAAGACCTGACATCACGATATTTTTATTTCTTGCAGAGTATTTCAAATCGACAACCTCCAATGGAATTTTTATTCTTGCAGGGGAATTTCTTCTCTGTCTCCGTTATTTTTATTAAAGATAACAATTTTAGATGCCGTAATCTGTTTTAAGAAATATCCTTCTATTTCTAATTGTTCCCCTGTCCTGTATTCTAATCCGTTAATGATAGCAATTTTATTTTTCCCGGAATCAACATAACCGGAATAAATTATTTTTGCCGCGGTACTGCCACCTTTGGCAGCATCTTCTTTGGCCGCCCATTCTTTATACATGTCTTTCTTCCAGAAAGGATTTTTACTCCAATCAGTTTCTATTTTCCTGACTACGTATGCATCAAAATCGGTTAACTTATCTTTACTTAAATCATTAGTCAGTTCGTTTATTGAAGTGTTCTTTTTCACAGAATCGACATTGGCGCTGGTTTCAACTTTTTTACTCGCCGGACGGGCAATTAAGTATTCATATCCTGCATATAAAACAAACAAAGCGGCAATTACTAAAATTATAATTTCCCGTTTCTTTAAATTACCCATAAATAACCTTTGTCCGTAAACTACTTAATCGCTATCCAAATCTTCGTTCTAAATTCCATAGAATATGGTTGCTGCTGAATATTAATTTCCTCAATTCTGTCTAAATACGGAACAGCCCCCAATGCAATCAACATTTTTCGAAAATTGGCAAATTCTCCTTTAATGACCACGTTGTATAAAAAAGATGTGGAAGAGCCGACTATTGTGTTCATGTCCGGCGTAAAAGATACTAACGTTAATCCGGCCTTACCCGCTATTGCCCGGAAATCATCTTGAAATTTTCCCGCATCTCCACGAGGAATTGCCGTTTTCTCCGGACTAGAGAAAACACGTATCTGTTTATCATCAACACTTTTCAGTAAATTTAAATATATGGGCCCCAGTTCTTTTTGCTCGTTAATTTGAGATTGCAATTTTTTATTCTCTTCAATTAAAGAAGAATGATATTTATAAAAAGGAAAAATTCCCACGAGAATAACAAAGAATATAATTCCGCAATAAACTACGATATACCATAAATTTTTCGGATCTATGTTAATATTAAATCCCTTAATATTAAACTTCTTCATCATGATTAACCTATTTTAGCACTCAAAATAAAATGCAGAACTTCATTTTTCTTAAAAGTGACAATGCTGTTTTTTTGTATCGCTACCTGCTTCAACATTGGTGAGTTCTCCAGTTTCATCACATATTGCGACAAAGATGAATCCAGCATATTACTTGTTCCCGAGATAACGCCTTGTATTATAACTTCCGTACCTTCTTTCGTTTCTTTGGGAGTTTTGTCATCGGCCTTTGGCAAAGCCTTACCTTCAGTTATTTTAAGACTGATCAGATGTATGTTGGATGGTGTAATGTCAGAAACTTCTCCAATCACCGCCATTCCCAAATACCTCTGTGCATATTGACGGGCAATTTTTCTTTTCATCTTCACTTCATCGGCAATTTTAGAGAATTTATCAATCGATAAAGGCGGGCTATAAAGTGCCAACTCTTTTTTTAATGTTTCCCGCTGTTTTGAAATAATGTTTATTTTAGAGACTTGATAGATTAATAAGACAAGACAAATAATGAGAGCTGTCAAAAAGGATAAAAAAGTCAATCTATGAATTCGTTTTGTGTTTATTTCTTTATCTTTTTCATAATAAGTAAAAATAGCGTTAGGAGTATGCTTGTTGTCCGACAAGGAAAGACCCAGAGCCGGAGCTAAAAACATTCTCCTGGAAATGTTCAAAGACCCGACAGTAGACGCCCCTCCCTGCTGCTTAAAAGGATCAAAAAACTCTGTTTTTATTTCCAACTGATCACTCAGGTAATCCCGAATAGAATCATAAATATTAATCGACGATAATATGTAGATCTTCTCAATTTTTTTATTCTCGCTTGTAGATGTGTAATGTTTTAATGTCATATCTACCTGGCGAGCCAATCTTTCCCATACCGGAAAGATCATATCCAGTATTTCTTCTTTTTTAAAATCGTAACCGATATCAGTATCTTTCAATTTATCCGAATCAGGGCTAAGACTGCATAGAATTTTTTTTGCTTCATCATTTTTCAGCCTTACATTACCTGTTTTTTCCAAAACAGACTCGACAATTGCTTCCATCATACTGCTGTTGCCTGTTTTGATACTGCGGGTCATGACAAGATTTTCTTTATTATAGACATCGATGCGGGAAAAATCATTGCCGATAAATAAACTGACAAATACTTCTTTGGTTGCCGGCACCCATTTGGAACGAAAAATATTTTGAATGGCAAAAGAAACTATTGTAATTCCGGCAAGAGTTATTCCAATATCAGAAAATAAGGTTTTAATTTTTTCAATTTCCGCTTTGGGAACAGTGTAAACCATAACGGAATACTTGGGATTAACTTGTTCAACAATCTCGTTTTGTATTTCAAAATCAAAAATCGATTTCTCATCATCAATGAAACCTTCTTTTTTCGCTGTCCAATAGACCACATTTTCCAGTTGCTTTTTTGGTACGCGCGGAACCTTAAGATGATAGACGTTAACTTCACTCGTCGGTACATTCGTCCAGATATCGCAATCGGCAATCGACCCACAAAAGGCAACTAAAGAAGATTTTAAAAGTGTGCTAAATTCTTGTGAATCTTTAGATATCTGGTGGCCGTATTCGATGATTTTATGGTCAACTAAAACCGACTTATCACCAGAGCCCCTGGTGGTCTTAGCCAAATGAATAAAGTCTTCGCTTATATCAACGCCGACTGTGTAATTTTTTTTATTAGAAAAACTCTTAGGTAAAGTAATTTTGATCTTTTTAGCCGGTTTTTTCTCAGACGAGGACAATTCCGGTCTCTGCAATGAATTGAAAGATTCCTCATCTTTTCTGCGTATAGCATTAAGAAGCTTTTCTGTTGAGTTTATATCTTTATTTATCTCTAACAATAAAAACCTCCTGTCGTCGTGTTTTTTATCAATCTTTTTATATTATTGCAAGAAAATAATATAAAAATGTTTACTTTTCTCTCCCATACTCTATTCCTCCAAAAATATTTCTAATGTCCATTTTCAAATTTCAAGAATTTGCGGATCTTTTTCAATTAAAGGGCTTGAATGATTGTTAAGTTTTTGCTATGGAAACACTGCTTTTTAGTAAAAAAATATTAATGCGATCAATTTTTATTATGATTAAAAACATTTTTTCTGTTTACATTACGATTTTGTCTTTCTTACTATTGTTATGTCCAATAACAGTATCCGCGAGCATTTCACTCGGCTCCGAGAAAATACCAGATTCGATAATTTCCCTATCTTCCGGTTATATTATTGTTGTTGATAAGCAATATCAAAAGATATACGTTTTTCACAAAAGCGGAACTTTTTCTAAAGTATTTGAAGCTCCCTGTTCCACGGGGAGAAATCCCGGATCTAAACAAGTTGCCGGAGATGCAAAAACTCCCAATGGAATCTTTTTCGTGACAAAATTTCTGCCCAATCCCGGCCCTCTTGAAATTTATGGTTCCATGGCTTTTCCTTTGGATTATCCGACTATCTCCGATCAAAGAGCAGGCAGAGACGGTAATAACATCTGGATTCATGGCACTACGAAAACTCTTTTACCCACACAATCAAAAGGCTGTGTAGTTTTGCATGACAGCGATCTTAAGCGCCTTGCCAAATTTATTTATTTTAACAAAACACCTGTCATTATTTCTGAGTTTTTGAGGTGGGTACCGCAAGACCAGATTTCTCCATCAAAAAATGAATTAGAAAGAATCTTAATATCATGGCATAAGGCTTTTGTAGAAAAGGATATTAAAACAATTGATTCGTTATATGCACGAGGTGCGGAAATCAAGGGCAAGAGACGCGAAGACATTAATAATAAAATTAAATATTTAACAAATTTAAATCAACATTTTGTTTTACAACCCAGAGACATAACCATTTTAAGGGAAAATAATAACGCTGTCATTATTTTTGATCAAATCTATGCAGTCAACAACAACAATTCTTTTCAGGGATTTTATAACAAACTGATTTTAGAAAAAACAAACAATAAATGGTACGTTACCGATGATGCTATACCACCTCCGACGGCCAATAAAAATTTAGCTCAAGTTGACAGGAAACAAAACGAGACAAAATCTATCTCCAAAGATGCTGTACGAATTTTGGTTAATAAATGGGTAACGAGTTGGAAATCAGGGAACATGAAAACTTATCGCAATTGTTATGCACCAAATTTCCAGTCAAGAGGAATGAATTTGAGCGATTGGGTTTCTTATAAAACATCTGTGCGCGAGAACAGTGATAATATAAATGTTCGCATTGATAATTTGCAAATATCAGCGGATGAGAATACTGCCAAGGCATCATTTGTTCAATATTACAGTTCTTCAATCCTCAATAGTAAAGGCAAGAAGACCCTGGAACTGAAAAAGATAGGCAACGAATGGAAGATATATAGAGAAATTATGTAAACATAATCACGGGTCTGAATCTCTGGAATTCATACCCTCCGCTTTGTCCCGACACCGTCGGGATTCAACTTTCCAATTCCAATACGCTTCGCTTTCGGAATTGGAGTTTCACAATAATTCAAGCATGCCGCAAAGATAATTTTATCTCTTTTATTGTTTGAGATTTTCTTATTGAAGAAAACTTCCATAATAAAAAACAAACAGTCCCGGTAAATATCTCAGATCAATGTCTATCAATCTACCGGAACTGTGTTTCAAGCCATCTGCTAATAATGATTTCTAATGTATATCAATCGAGAGTTTTTTCATTATGCCCGCCGTGGGTTTGCCATTTTCATCGTATGATCTTATGCGATAATAGCTTTTGAGCATTTTTTCCAACGGCACAACCCTTCCCTTGGGATCATTTTTGCGGCCTTCCTTGAGCATGCGCTCGGGGAGAGTATCGTCTTTTACCGTAATTCCTTCCCGTGTGTTCATATAGCGTTCGAGGATATGGATACGTTCGCCCGCCTTCATAAAATCCGAGCGTGACATTTTCTGTCCGGTAATTGTGGACCAGAACTTGTGATAAATGCCGATATCGGCAATCTTGGTCGCCAGCGGATAGAGATAACCCATTACTATCTTCAGGTAAAACAGACCGCTGTATTTTGTCAGGGGGCTTTCTAATATGTAAGCAAACGATGTGAATACGCAGGTATGCAG
Source organism: Deltaproteobacteria bacterium HGW-Deltaproteobacteria-2 (assembly GCA_002840505.1). Taxonomy (NCBI): domain Bacteria; class Deltaproteobacteria; species Deltaproteobacteria bacterium HGW-Deltaproteobacteria-2. The sequence goes on from PHBC01000007.1 coordinate 105,375, forward strand.
AGAATTCACGGTACAATTAAAATCTTCAAAGAATTTTACCCAGACATGTTTGCCGATTGTTGAATAAGGATCGAGAACATGCACAAAGTTTTCCTGCGCCATAACAGTTGAAGAAAGGTGACAGGCGCCGCGATTGGCCACCGCATAATTTAGCCCGACGCCGTATGAGCCCCGAGGATCATACGCCGCCATCTCCATACCTTTAACATGGATCGCAAAATCCTCGCCGCCGTATTTTTTAGATAAAGCGCGCGAGCCCTTACCCATCTCCTGACCGAAACCTCTGCCATAGGCAATATCTTCTATCGCCTGGGCCACACCGTCAGGAGAACCGAATTTTAAATCGGTTTTTATCAAACCTTTTTCGCCGGCTTCCATAACCCAGGCCAGTGTGCCGCCCATACTGATCGTATCCATGCCGAATCTGCCGCATAAATCATTCCATTCGGCAATCGCTACCGGATCGAAGATATCCAGATTCGATCCCATGACGCCGACAGTTTCATATTCCGGCACGGCTAATTCCTTACCGTTGAATTTGCCGGACTTGCCGCACAAGATTGTGCATGGTTTGCAGGTATGATGCTTGGTGTTGAAATTCTCACTGAAATATTCTCCTGAAAGTTTATAAGCGTTATCCGAAGAGCCTGAAGTAAAATTGTGCATCGGCATAATCCCGGCCAAATTGGTAAAATTAACCAGATTATTCGTACCGAATCTCCTCAGCGCATCGGAGGTTACATCGTTTGCATTGATACGCTTGGTGGCTAATTTTTTAATCTTGTCAAATTTCTCCTGATCTTTAGCCATTATTTTGTAGGCTCCGCCGATAGCATAAATTGCCTTGAGATTTTTGGAACCCATTACCGCTCCCATGCCGCCGCGTCCCAGAAAGCGTCTTCCCGAAACGATATTGGCAAAAAGCACTTTATTTTCACCCGCCGGACCGATTACTGCGGCGCCGGCATTCTTATTTTTACCGAGCAGGTCCTGTGTTTCATAGGCATCCTTGCCCCACAAGGCGGAAGCGTCCTTGAATTCTACACCTGATGATGTAATAACTAAATATACAGGGGTCTCAGATTTTCCCTTAACCAGTAATCCATCCCATCCTGCCGTTTTCAGGCTCATGCCGAATGGTCCGCCACATGAGGCATGATCCATAATTCCGGTCAGCGGCGACTTGGTCACTGCGGAAAAGCGTCCAGAACAGGCCGCGCCGGTTCCCATTAACACACCTGGTGTAAAAGCAATTATGTTGTCCTTGCCAAAAGGATCTACCTTTGCCGGCATACGATCATAAATAAGTTTCAGCCCCAAACCCTTGCCGCCGAGATACATTCTTCTTTCTTCATCGGTAACCTGATATACGGTATAAGTTCTGGTGGTCAGATCAACTTCCAAAACTTTATTGCTGGGACCTGATATTTCCGGCAGGTTTTTTTCTTTTACGTTACTTACTTCTTTTTCTTTAGTCTCACCCATAAATTTACCCCTTTTTAGTAAAGAGATTATATCATTTAATAAGCGGCTTTCAAAACACCGAATGCCTCCTCAAAGCTTACTTCCACCGGACTAAACGATAAGGCACCATCATTTAGTGCTGTTTTGGCAATGCTCTCCAATTTATCCTCAGTTACACCGGCCTCAGACAGACGCACAGGTAATCCGCATAATTTATTCAGTTCACCGGTAATATTTCTAATTGCCATAACTGCTTTAGCAGCCCTTTCTGCAGAAGGAGTCTGCACATACACCTCCGGACCTGCCACATGCAGTAATAAACTTTCAATATATTCTTTAGTTTTTGGTGATTTACCGATGTAAAATTCCAAACCATAGGGTAGTAATATTGAATTAGCTATGCCATGCGGTACATGGCAAATACCTCCTGTTGCATGGGCCGTAGCATGCACAATACCGACCATCGAATTGGAAAACGCCAATCCGGCCATCATCGAAGCATTGGCCATGGCCAAACGAACATCCTTGTTGCTCCCATCCTTTACTGCCTCTACAATATTATTACGGATTAATTCCATTGCCGCGGCAGCAAACGCATCGCTTACCGGATTTTTTTGCGTACCGATAAAAGCTTCAACCGCATGAGTAAGGGCATCCATTCCTGTGGCAGCCGTAATTTTCGGCGGCATGCTCGCAGTCATGCGGGGATCGAGAACAGTAAATTTCGGCAGAAGCAAATCCGATGTAAATGCCATTTTAACATTCTTTTCCGGATTGGCGATGACAGCCACCATGGTAACCTCGGAACCGGTCCCTGCTGTCGTTGGAATAACTACAAAAGGTTTCATTGGTTTGTTCAGGCGGTAATTGCCCATAAATTTAAGCAGGTCATCCGAGTTTTCGGTGATGACTATATTAACACCCTTGGCTGTATCAATTGCAGAACCGCCACCTACGGCAATTATGGAATCACAATTATTAGCTCTGTATATAGAGGCAATCTGATTGACGACGACATTGGATGAATCCTGAGGAGTCTCATCGAAGACAGCGCCAATCACTGTATCCGTACCACTGAAACTATCAACCACATGTTTTATAAGACCGGCCTGCGCTACACCTTTATCTGTAATAATAATGGGTCTTTTAGCGCCAAGACGGCTAAGTTCAAAAGGTATGGTTTCCAGTGCCTTATATCCTGAAATAATTTTTACAGAATTAAAAAATTCATAATATTCAGGTATTACAACATTTTTTTTGAATAGCATATCTGTCTCCTTCCTGGTTTATTACGATCTTATTTGATTGCGCCATAGCTTATATTAAAATAGGTAATGGCACGATTGACTACTTTCTTGAAAGTAAGTTTCGGCACTTCTTTTATATAAAAGCGAGCCAAGAAATTCGGCAGTAAAAGAGTCTGCACAATATTCAATATCCTTATTATCGACATCCCGTAACTAAGATTGCCTTTAACAAACTGACGATTATGATAAACAGCATTGGGAACGCTGATACGACCGGTCATAATAAGATAGGCGAAGGTGATATTTTTGAAACACATCTCGACATCGCTATAAAAGACTTCCTTCTCACCCAGATATTGAAATGAACCGGCTTTTTTAAGCATGAGCATGCTTGGACCACCAACTACCGTCATACAGAATGAAAACGTCTCCGGCCAGCTATCCACTTCTTTTTTCACGTCGGGATCTATGCGATAGGCAGTCTGCATACCCATCCCGATGAAGAAGAAAAAAATACGTGTAACAAGCGTTGCAAACCATTTCTTCTTGGGAACAATCTCTTTGTAGCCTGAAACTTCTTTCATAAACGATCTCCTTTAAGATTATGAATTATATTTCACAAAAGCATCTATCATAGTTAAAATCTTTGCACAAGGAAGCTTTTTTAAATCAAATCTGTTGACTGTTTCTTTCGCTTCTGCAAATTAAATAACTTTGCTTGCTAATTGAATTCTCCGGACACTAATTCTTCATCCATTGTTTAATATGATAAACTCAGATTACGCACTTGAATTTTTCTTATTCTAATGGACAATTTGTTAAACTGCAAGTTCAATTTGCTCCATTTTGTTTTATGTTATTTGTTCATGGTGGAAATTAATACCTGTATGCTGATAACTGTTTAATATACAAAAACTTCGATTCTTTTAGTAATAATCTTCTTGATATCATTTTTTTCTTTGCTTTTTTGTAACAGCTTTTCGACTTACCCATAGCATATGGGTAAGTTCTCTTACTTTCAACATAAAAAACAGCCTATCAGAATAATTAACTTGACAATATTAATAATTTTTGTTTTGTGTTTACCACAGCTTGGAAAAAAACAACATAAATAAACTTGAGAGGATTAATGTATGAATAAAAAATTATTATTTATAAGCTTATCTCTAATATTTTTGTTGTCTGCACCATCAATTTTTGCTGAAACCAGTGATACTTCCGCTCAAACTATCGCCGATATTCCTGCTGGTACGGCAGAAGAATATTTCAACCGTGGTAATTTTTTTAGAAAACAAGGTAATTTCACGCAAGCTATCTCCGACTACACAAATGCCATCAGAGTTAATCCCAAACATGCGAAAGCCTACTATAACCGCGGAAACGCTTATGTAAAACAAGGTGATCTTGCCCAAGCTATCGCTGATTATACCAAAGCTGTTGAAATAAACCCTAACTATTCAGAATCTTATTATAATCGAGGAAATACTTACGAAAAGCAAGGTAATCTTGCTCAAGCTATTTCTGACTATACCAAAGCTATTAAAATCAATCCTAAATATGCGGCAGCGTACTGTAACCGCGGGAATGCCTATCAAACCCAGGGCAATCTTAATGAAGCTCTTTCAGATTACAATAAGGCGATAGAAATTAATCCTAACTTTGCCGGTGTTTATGCCAATCGCGGGAATATTTATCAATCTCAAAACAATCTTCCAAAAGCTATCGCAGATTACAATAAAGCTATAGGAATTAATCCTAACTTTGCCGGTTTCTATTCCAATCGTGGAAATGTCTATCAGTCTCAAGGGAACCTGCAACAAGCTGTTAATGATTACAACAAAGCTATAGAAATAAACCCTAACGATAACGCATCTCTTTATAACAGGGGCCTCGCTTTTTACGGCATAGAACAATACGAAAAATCTTTAGCAGATTATACAACAGCTATTAGCCAGAATCCAAGTAAAGAAGCTTTTGAAAACTTTATTAAAAATGTTCCTGAAAAGAAAACCTCTGATATAAAGAATGTCAGAAATGAAATAATACTGGCTTTTGAAGAAAAAATAAATCCGGAAAAGAAAATGGCAATGGCTGCTGCTGTTGCAGCACCTGCTGCCGTTTCAGCGCCAGAAGCTGCTGCCGCTGCAGTGCCTGTTGCTAACGCATCCGTTGCTGCCGAGAATTTAACTCAAGTCAGCAAACAAAATGAGACAAAATCCTCTGCCGAAGAAGACGTTCGAAATGTGGTAATTAAATGGGTAGCAAGTTGGGAATCAGGTGATGTAAAAACTTACCGCAATTGCTATGCATCAGATTTCCAGTCAAGAGGAATGAACTTAAACGGTTGGATAACATATAAAACAAATGTACGCCAGAAAAGTAAAAATATAAGTATTCGAATTGATGATTTACAAATATCAGTGGATGAAAACAATGCCATGGCAAAATTTACCCAATCATACAGTTCTTCGATATTAAAAGATAAAGGCACGAAAACATTGGAGCTAAGAAAGATAAACAACGAATGGAAAATATACAGAGAAATTATGTAACCAATAATAAGTAGTAAATTACATAAAAATTAATTTAAAATCAGTCTCCAGTAGATGCAGATGAAACAGGCGGAAATTTTCTTTGAAGAAAAATTCCGCCTGTTTTTTTGAATTTAGCCATTGCAATTTTCTGGACAGTCTAACCATGCAAACTGGTAACGTAGAGAAAGATTTATTGTTTTTTAAAACAACAAAAGATTAGCAACAAATCAGTTTTCATTCATATTACCTTTTTTTCTTTAAGGCATTTCAGAGACAACTTTCCCGCATTTTTTAACAGGTCTTGATTTTTTTGTTACAATGAGGTTTATGTAATGCAAATTATTTTCAGGGGTTAAAAATGGTAATAAATAAAGAAAAAATAGACAAGGTCAAAGGATTTCTGGATGAGCGCGAAGCAAGCTGTCTTTATAAACTGGCCCTGGAAGCAGGCTCAAAAGGTCCCTGTCTGGAAATCGGCAGCTACTGCGGCAAATCATCCGTTTATCTTGGTATGGCCTGTAAAGAAAATTCCACAGTACTTTTTTCGATTGATCATCACAGCGGTTCTGAAGAACAGCAACCGGGTGAGGAATACTTTGATCCCGACCTGCTGGATAAGGAAAGAGGGAAAATAGACACGTTAAAGCATTTTCGCAAAACGATTGCTGACTTCGATTTGGAAGATATAGTAATCCCGGTTGTCGGCCGTTCGGAAACAGTAGGACACGTATGGCAAACCCCTCTGAGTTTAATTTTTATTGATGGCAGTCACGCCTATGAATCAGTCTTGAGCGACTATAATATTTGGGCAAAAAATTTAATTTTAGGCGGGTATCTTTTATTCCACGATATATTTTCTGATCCGGCGAAGGGCGGACAGGCACCTTATCTTGTTTATCAAAAAGCGGTGGCTTCCGGACTATATGAAGTTATGCCCATGTGCGAGTCACTGGGAATATTAATACGCAATACCATTTAAATCAAAGCGCTATCTTTGTTGGCTTCGTCGTCGGCATCCTCAACGTATGTAAAAATACGCCTCGTCGCCTCCTCCTAACCGCCTCGATATCATCTTTGATTTAAATGGCATTAATGTAATATTATGACCAGGACCACTGACATCCCTTATCGGAAATATCAGCTGCCAGATAACCACGCCCGGCGAAATCGCGGATAGTATCATAAACCACCTTTTCATTGGCATTGGTATACTCTTTTACTCTCCGGCAGAGTTCCTGCAAAGCTTTGTCCTTGGATCCTTTAAATAAAGCTGGTTCGATAAAACCGCTATTTTCAATAATACCGCTTTTCAGAATTTGATAGGTTAACTTCATTCGCCAGTTACCTTCAACACGCATACTGTCTTCCAGATCAGCGGTTCCTTCATGATATTTACGCACAATTTTATTCCAGTCGGCTTCCATCTCTTCATCATAACTGGCACCAAATTCATGCATGTCTTTCGGCAGCAGGGCTGAAGTCTTCACAATAGCGTCATTGGCATCGTAACGATTCCAATCATCCGTTATGATTTCCAGATCGTAATCCTTAATTTTTTCCCGAACGGTCGTACCGGGGAAAGGCGCGAGAAAATGGTAACCGTAAATAGCTTTTATGCTCTTCGCAAAATCGTCTGATTCCCGTAAAGTGTCTTTAGTTTCTCCCGGTAAACCAATGATAAACGAGGCGTGGGCAATCATTCCCGCCTCTTGGCACATCTTTACGGCTGAATAGACTTGTTCCAGATTTATTCCCTTTTTTATTCTTTTGAGCATTTCCGGATTGCCCGTTTCCACCCCGAAACTGACACTATCGCAGCCGGCCTGGGCCATGAGATCGAATACTTCCGGGTTCACCGTATCCACACGCGCAAAAGCGCTCCAAACAAACTTCAAGGAACGCTCTTTAATTCCTGCACATATTTCTTTGACCCGTTCTTTATCGGAAGTAAAAAGATCATCCGCTATATTAATGCGATCAAAACCGTAACCTATTATTGTTTCTATTTCATCCAGAACAAGTTTAGGATTTCTTCTACGAACCTTGGAACCGACCATTTTACGTCCCAGACAAAATATACAGGAATAGGGACAACCCCGACCGGTTATTAGACTTACAGGAAAGCCTAAAGCGCGATAACGTGAAATTGGAAGCAAATGCCGCGATGGTAAAGGAATTCTATCAATATCAATAATGAAATCTCTTTTACCGGTAACAACTATTTCGTCACCACTACGATAAGCGATTCCAAGAATATTTTGCCATTTGTTTCTTTGCTTCAGCACAGGAGTCAGTTCCGCAATTGTGTCCTCGCCTTCCCCCACTACAATCAAATCTATCTCCGGATACTGTTTCAAAGTATCAATAGCCGTGAAGGACACATGGGGTCCACCCATCATTGTAATGATTTCCGGATTATAATTTTTTACATCATGGAGTATCTGTTGCGCTTTATAGAAATTCATCGTTACACAAGTTGCACCCACAGCGTCAGGCTGGAAAGCTTCCAGTTGTTTTTCCAGATTTTCTTTAGTGTAGGCACAAACGATATAATCAAATATCTTAACTTCTGCTCCGGCGGCCTCGAATGCCGCGGCAACATAAGTAACACCCAGCGGTGGAGAAGGCATTTCCTCCAGTGGATAAGGCGGAGCAACAATAGCGATACGCATTTCTTAATCTCCTTTGCGTGGGAAAAACAATGATCTGAACCAGCCCGCCAGAGTGTTGCTTTTCATTAACGCTCGATCAATAATTTCAAAATCTGAAGCCAGTTTGGCGGGATTAGAAAGCCAATCCGTTCTGGTCTTAAGGGGCTTATCCGGATCTAGATATTTTATAACAGTTGCCGGATTGCCGACGGCAATTGCATTGGCGGGAATATCTTTCACGACTATGGAACCGGCGCCGATAACGGCGTTATCTCCTATAGTCACTCCTTTTCCTACAATAACACTGTCTCCGAGCCAGACATTATTGCCGATTGTAATAGCCTGCGTTTTGCCTATCGGCATACTGCGATCGTATAAATCATGCCAGTCGGCATCGGAAATACTGACATTTTGAGCCGTCATACAGCCGTCACCCATAGTTATTGATGAAGCTGACATTATTCTTGTGCCCGGACAAATAAGACAACATTTGCCTATTTCAATTTTTCCCTTACCCAACCACACAGGCCATACTGCAAATCTTACTTTCCTATCCGGTGTGGCAATAATTGTTGAATAATCTCCCAGAAAAACCGGCCCGCCGAAAACTTCCACATGCTGGGGTTTCATAAAAACAATTCCGCGGCCGAAATACTCGAACTGCGGAGCAAGAAAATACTGCGCGTACCATTTTTGATACTTGTTATAAAACTTTTTCAAATAATAAGGACGATGATCTTTTCTCAATGTTCTGCCTTTTTTTAGAATTGGATTTTGTAAAAGTGAATTTAATCTTAATAACAAAGATTGATCGGAAGCGCTAATTTAAGACACTGCTTCTCAAGATAGATCTTCACTTATTCCATGAAGCCCAAAATTTATGATTAAAAAGTTTTCCCGCCGGAGTTATTTCATTCAAAGCATCCCAAGCCAGCATTGCCGCCGCCGCCGTCCAACCTGTTTTTTCTTCCGGCCAAATTACTCCGTCTGGAAAGGTTACGCCCATCCAGAAAGAACCGTCGGAGAATCTTTTATCATTTAACCAACTAAATATCATTTTTGCCCGGGAATTATCTTCAATTGCATTAAGGGTTAAAATAAATTCGGCCGTTTCCGCCATGGTCACCCAAGGCCGGTCGCTGACGCAGCGCACTCCCCATTCTGGAACAACAAATTTCTCCCACAAATGGGCTATCCGCCTTTTTGCTTCTTCACCGGTTATGGCGCCGCATAAAATCGGATAATACCAATCCATAGAATATCTTGATTTAATCATGTTAAACAGATCCGGTCTGTCTTTTATGGCCACACCCAATTCTGCCATAGCCTTCTGCCAGCGTGGACGTTTCTTGCCCAGGAGTCCAGCAATGGCCAGAGCGCATTTAATACTCATATAAATTGAGCTGGAACCTGTGAGCAGGGCCATCTTATCAATTGCGCCGTTTTTATTTCTTGCCCAGTAAATCTCACCATCGGGAGCCTGCAAATTGATTGCATATTGGATACCCTGTGAAACGGTATGCCACATTGTTTTTAAAAATTTTATATCATGGGTAACTAGATAATAGTGGAATACGCCTACAGCGACATAAGAAGAAAAATTAGATTCTTTACTGGTATTGATAATCTTTCCATCAAGGGTTTCCGACCACCAACTACCATCGGAAAGTTGAGAGTTGGCAAGCCATTCATAAGCATGCCGTGCTTCTTCACAAAAGCCACCGACACTTAAACCCATCGCGCTTTCAACATGATCCCAGGGATCGGTCTTTCCGCCAACAGACCAGGGAATTTCACCGTTTTCTTTTTGAAGAGAAACAATAAAAGCGGCTATTTTTTCCAACGAAACCGGAGTTAAATCTTCACTTATGGAAAGTTTTAGTTCCATCAAATTATCCTCTTCTAAAATAATATACTATGCTTTTGCCTACGATTGGATTTAATAATTCTTCCAATATCCGCGTTAACCGATGATCTCTCATCATATCCCATATCAAAAAATTCTTATAATATTTAACCAACAGGTTTTCCTCGTTTTTCAGGCCAACAAGACACTTAAGCCACCAGTAAGGCATGTGGAGGGCGTGCTTGTAATTTATTTTCAAGCATTTAAAACCATGTTTCTTCAACATTTCGGGAAGTTCTTTCTTCTTGTAAATTCGAATATGACCGCCTTCCGAATGATAATAGTCATATGAAATTAACCAGCAAAGTTTCTCCGAATAATAACGCGGCACACTAACCACAAGAGTGCCATCCGGTTTCAATATCCGAATTAGTTCTTTTATGGCTGCCTCATGATCCGGAATATGTTCTAAAACTTCCGAACAAATTACACAATCAAACGAAATATCAGCAAATGGAAGCCTATTTATATCTGCTTCGGAAACCAAATAATCTTTGGACAAAGCATCTGGCATTTTTTCCAAAGATGTCAATGCTTCACGCAAGGCCCCTGTATTTTTATCTATTCCGACAATCCTCAGATTCGGTTGTTTCGCCAGAAAGCGTAAGTGTCTTCCCATTCCACATCCCGCATCCAAAACAACACCTTGGGATTTTAATTTTAACTTAGGAAAGTCTACTGTAACCATCAATTGTCTCCCTGTATATCTTAACCATTTCCTGAGCAGCTATGGACCAATTAAAGATAGAATTTACGCGCGCTATTCCCGTTTGAGCCATTTTGTTTCTTTGGTCACGATTATTAAGTAAAAATATAATTTCTCTGGCCAGAGCATTGGCATCGGCCGGAGGAACAATCAGACCGGCATTTCCGACAACTTCCGGCAGTGCGCCTCCACTTGTGCTGATCAGAGGCACGCCACAAGCCATAGCTTCCGCTGCCGGCAGGCCAAAACCTTCATATACAGACGGAACAACGGCAATGGTAGATTTTGAATAATAATCGGCAAATTCCTCATTCTTTATGCGACCGGTGAAGTGGACAATGTCACCAATTTCCAGTTCGGCCACAAGTTTTACAATTGATCCATCTTTCTTAGGCTCACCTATAACTGTTAATTTTACGGATTGTTTTTTTCTTATTTGTGCGACAGCTTCCAGCAGATATTTTAAACCCTTCAATGGCGTATCCGAGCTATTTGTTACGATAATAGAATTTTCCGGTCGCTTGTCGTTTTGTACAGGATAAAAAAATTCATTATCAACGCCATTGGGTACAACGCTAAATTTAGATAAATTTATAGAAAATTCCTTAGCAATATCTATTTTAGAGCATTCTGACACTGTTACAATACGTGATAACTGCCTGGCCACCTTTTTTTGCATTTCAATAAAAGTAAACCAACGGTTGACCCGTCTTTTCTTTGAATTTGTTCTTGCCGCTCTAAGATATTCCTGTTTATCAAAAGTCATCGGATGATGAATCGTTGCTATTGTAGGCACAACTTTTTGAGCTATTTTTCCTATACCATAAGCAAGGCACTGATTATCATGAACAATATCATAATTCATTTTACTTTTCTGCAAATAGCGATAAGCCCGCACACCGAAAGTAAATGGTTCAGGAAATTTACCGTAGCACATGGTTAAATATTCATACATGTTTAAAGGATCAGCGAGGAGATCTCTTATTTTTTGCGGGCGAAAAGAATGTTCTGGATTATAAAGATCGAGACTGGGAAGTTTATGCAGACGCACTCTGGAATCAAGATGCGGATAAGGCGGTCCCGATATTACATCAACCTCATGGCCAAGATCACTAAGCGCTTTGCTTAAGTGTTTAATGTAAACCCCTTGTCCGCCGCAGTTAGGATTGCCCCGATAAGTTAACAGACAAATTTTCAACGGCTTTGATTCAGAAGACTTTTTCATACACTCACCTTTTGCACTAATCTTTTAGAATTTTCAAACATGATGGATATTTCGTCATCATTTAACCCCGCGCCTCTGGCGATCTTGGCAGCCATCTTGCTGCTCACAAAATCAGCAGGGACGTGAGCATCATTATTAAGAATCAGATTGGCCTTAAATTTTCTGGCCATCTGCACAACATGCCCGTTACTGAGGCTGTGACCTTTGCGCGTTGTAATCTCTAAATAAATCTCTTTTTCGGCAGCCAAACGCGCCTCTTCTTCAGTTAAAAGTCCCGGATGGGCTAAAATATCTATTGCTGATTTAAGAGCAGCCAGATTTGTTCCGGCAGGAACAGGTTCAACAATCGTTTCTCCATGTACAATAACTATCTTTGCTCCTAATTTTCTCGCCTCTTCGGCAAGAGCAGATATATCACGGGGATCAACATGAGTAATCTCAACACCAGGGATAGCATTAATATTGCCTTTTTCCGTTATCTTTGAACAAACCTTGATAATCCGCGGGAGGATGAAATCAATATTGGAATGATCAACGTGATCGGTAATAGCTAAAGCTTCATAACCTGTGGCATAAGCGCGTTGCGCCAGTTCCGCCGGTATTAAACCGCCATCACTGAAAATGGAATGAGTATGCAGATCAATCACTTAAAATATTCCAAATTTAATTTATTTAAACTCTGTAGACTTAGCAAATTTAAGACTGATAGTCAATAAGGATGTGTAATTTTTAAGATATTAATTTATTTCAGATTTTTTCTCAGAAGCAAGAAGGTTGCCGAAACTCGGCAGACATTTTTATCATTATTATCGGTAACTAAGCAATCTCCGATAACCAGACTTTGACCTTTTTTAAAAACAGTGGCAGCGGCAATAAGTTCTCCGTCACTGACACCAGCCAGAAAATTACTCTTTAATTCAATCGTGGTCAAACCTTCTTCGGGACTTAATTGAGTCATCATTGCATGAGCAATTGTTTCGTCGGCCAAAGCAACAATAAGCCCACCTTGCATTGCTTTAGCCCCCTGTAAATATTCAGGACGCACCGGCATTCGAAACCGGGCGTAACCTTCTTTTAACTCATCCAACGTTATTCCCATATAATCCAGAAAAGGATTTATTCCCTTTTGCCCCGATTTAATTTTTTCCAGATAAATATTGTAATTAAAAATATCTGAACTCCTTCACCTCATAAATTTTATTATAGAGCAACATTATAAGCAGTCGGATCAAGAGGTGAGCCTGCGGTAAAGACACGCGCAGCCAATTCCCTATCCAACATCAGAATGCCTTCTTTTGATGTTTCCACCATTTTCAATTCGCGTGATATTTTTTCCGTATTTTTTTTCTTATTCTATTTGCTCATTCAAAAACCAGGATAGCAAGAAAGTATAGAATCTGCAGCTATCACAGCATTCCGGTTAGCAATCATAAATTCCAATTTTATAATTCTCACATCATAATATTGAGCTTAATAATATAGGGCGCCCTGTATGATATCAGAGCGCCCTATGTGCTGTTCGTAAATAATTATAATTTTTTACAAAAATTACCCCTTATTTTTTCGTATCTTTAATGCGGCTTTCTTCGGGCCACTGTAAACCTAAAGTATTAACCAGTTTCCCCATACCGCTCAAAATTCTATACGAGTCGTACATTTTATCATATTGGGCATTGATGAGATCGCTCTTTGCCGTGATCTTTTCAGCCGATGTGTCAAGGACGTCAAACAGCGTGCGCCGTCCGATTGACCATTGCGAAATAAAAGCGTCCGCTGCCGAACCTGTAGACGTTACGTATTGTTCAAGCTGCTTGATCCGTCTTTGATCCGCCATATATGCTTCATAGGAAAGGCGAATTGACTGGATGGTTTGCCTTTCGGTTTTTTTAGCTATTTCTTCTCCTTCTTTTATTAAATATGATGTTTCTTTTATCCTCGCCTGATTAGCAAAACCATTGAATATATTGAATTTGAGTGTCGCATTCACCTGGAAATAATCCTGGTAATCATAGCGACCCATAGGTCCGGTTATTTCATTGCCCCATGTGTATTCCGCACCTACATCAATGCTGGGATAAACGAGCGCCTTTGCTGTTCTATGCTGATATTTCCTCGCCTCGACATCCGCTTTGGCCGACTTTAAAGTTGGGTGATTATCCAAAGCTATCCTCACCGCTTCTTGCAAAGTCGCAGGAATTTCCCCATAGAACGGCTCTGGTTTGACCGGGCTTACAGGTAAATATCCCATTACAGCCTGATAATCTGTTTTTGCATTCTCTACGTTTGCCTGAGTAACAATAAGGTTGGATTCCGCCAAAGCCCAACGAGCCTTGATCTGCTCGAAATCGACTCCGCGATCAACTCCCGCCTTGCTTCTCAACTTGATCTGGTCGTGAAAGCGCTCATGAATGAGCAGATTTTCTTTTGCCAGATCATGTTGCTCAAGCGCGCGTAGATAGTTCAGATAAACCCTGCATGCGAGCAATGCGGTATTTTCTGAGGCCCCCTGTAAAAGATATGCCTCGGAAGCTACTCGGGATTTTTGGCGAAATGTTTCCGACAGTGTAGCGCCTCCCCGGAATAAATTCTGATTGAGCCTGATAGTAGCTGAACGTGGCCTGAGTTGGTCAGGCTCCAATTCTGTTGGATGATTCTGTTTAACATATCCGGCTGACAGAGATGTATCGATCACCGGGAAAAAATCGGCCATTGCCTGCCGTACCTCCTGATCCCTGCCCAATCGATTATAGGCTACGGATGTTATGTCTGGATTGTTTTGCAGGACTGATTTAACTGCATCCTGAATTGTTTCCCCTCGTGCATCGACTGCTCCCATGAGAAAAAAAACTGAAACGATAATGAGAACAGATCTAAAATAATATTTCATATTATCCTCCTTACAGACATTTAATGAAATTGGAATCTCAACAAAGACAAAATAATTTTTGTTTATAATTAACTTAATTATCTGTGGGTTAACTTTTTAAATCCACATTTAGGTAAGTATAGTTTACAGAGTTCAAAATAAATTACAAATTTTACTCTGGACTATATTAAATGGGCTTTGGATTTCCTCGCTTAGCAATAAAACTTCTGGTGATATATTATTATGATTTTAACCGTTGTCAAGAAATTTTTAACAATTTATCATTAAAAAAATGGTCAATTTTAGTGTTTTATTTAACATAAAGTAAATTAGCTTCCCAACCTAGAGAATATCTTCAACAATGATATTTTGGGAAGATATCTTTTCCCGTATTTGTTCGCGTTCAATTATTTTTTCCTGCGCCTTTTCCGGAAGCTCCGTAAAAAGTATGATGTTTTTTTTCGTCAGTAGATTTATTAAATCTTCGAGAAGTCGAATTAAACCAGCATCGGAATGAGCCAGTAAACTTTCAAGGAACTTGTTGTCCAGATTATCCTTTAGAAAGTTGAGGACTTCATCATCCTTAATTGACTTTACTTCCGTTGAATTTGGGCCTGCAACTGTTCGCAATCCAATAATTTTCCCTTCAGCGGAGCGTTCAATATAAGGCATATTTTGTCATCCGAACATGTAAGAAATTATAAATTACGGCATAGCCGAAAAACTTACTTCCACAAAAAATACTCTAATAGCATCAATTTTTTTGTTGCTTGATTATCAATTAAAATGTATATATTTAGAGCATTTATTTTTTATAAACACCTACACTATTTATTAAGAAAAGTAATGTGGCCTATTAGCATGTTTTTTAAAATATGTATACTTTTTTTTAAAAACATGTAATATAAAAAAACATACTATTTTGAGTGATTTATGCCGGAAAAAAGCTCCACCTTCATAGCCAATAATTGGAATGTTCCTGAAAATCAAGACATACATGAAGATCCTCTTCTGGATTGTTTAATCATCCTAACCAAGATGTACGGTCGAAATGCCTCAAAAGCAAGCTTGAGCGCCGGGCTACCTCTTGTCCAGAATCGACTCACAGTAGAACTGTTTGCTCGTGCTGCGAATCGAGCCGATCTTTCTTCACGGACACTCGAGAAATCTCTTGATGAGATCGGTTCTGTTCAGTTACCGGCCATATTGCTGCTTCATGATCGCCAGGCATGCATTCTGGTGGAAAAAAATACTACCCTAAATGAATACAAGATCCTTTTACCTCAAAGCGGCAGCGGGGAAAAAGTAATTACCAGGGATGAATTGGAAAAACTTTACACGGGTAATGCAATTTTTGTCCGCCCCAAGTACCTGACGGAAAAAAAATCAATTGCCAACGCACAGTCCGGTACATCGAAACACTGGTTTTGGGGAACCATTTTAGAATCATGGCGCGTTTATCGGGATGTATTCCTGGCCGCCTTCCTCATAAATGTATTTGGTCTGGTGGGCATTTTTTATGTCCTGAATGTCTATGACCGGGTAATTCCAAACAGTGCTTATGAAACTCTATGGGTCCTATCCATTGGGGTGACAGTAATCTACCTTTTTGCGGTTGTAATGCGCGCCCTGCGGAGCTATTTCGTTGATGAAGCGGCAAAGAAGACCAATCTGAAAATCTCTGCGATGCTGCTTCAGAAAGTTCTCGACCTGAAAATGGAAGCACGTCCGCAATCCATAGGTTCATTTACTAAAAACCTGCAGGAATTTGAAGGTATCCGCGACTTCATTACATCATTTTCGATCACCGCGATCATCGACCTGCCCTTCACTATCCTGGGTCTGTTCGTTGTCTGGTGGATAGGTAGTTATATTGTTCTGGTTCACGTTATAGCGATCGTTATATTGATCGCTTATTCTTATTTCATTCAAGCTCCGCTTAAACGGGTTGTCGAAAAAACAATAGAAGCCTCAGCGCAGAAAAATGCAATTCTCGTTGAGGGTGTCGCCGGCCTCGAAACGATAAAAATGCTGGGCGCTGAAGGTCAGATTCAAAGGGCGTGGGAAGAAGCTGTCAGCTACATTTCGAAATGGGGTAACAAATCGCGCATAATTTCGTCTTCCGTTCAGGATGTTACGTATTTAGTGCAGAATATCATGATAGTGGCTGTTGTCGTTGCCGGTGTCTACATGATCACTGCAGGCAATCTTACTTCAGGCGGCCTTATAGCTTTAGTCATCCTCTCCAGGCAGGTGATCGCCCCCATGGCGCAGGTTGTAAATCTCGCAACGCGATATCATCATGCTAAAGAAGCTTTGAAAACACTAGATGAAATCATGAACCTTCCTGTCGAGAGACCTGCCGGCAAAATATTTTTACCGAGGAAACGTTTTAACGGTGTCATCGGCGTGAAGAACCTCACATTTTCCTACCCCGGTCAGACCACAAATGTCCTTAACAACATTACTCTGGAAATTGCCGCGGGAGAGAAAGTTGGTATTATCGGACCTGTGGGTTCAGGTAAAACCACTCTGGGTAAACTGATGCTTGGTTTATATGAACCTATAAACGGCATGGTAACTATGGACGGCACCGACATACGGCAGATCGATCCGGCGGAATTGCGCCACTTTCTGGGTTATGTTCCCCAAGACATCATCCTTTTCCGAGGAACCGTGTGGGATAATATCACGATGGGTGCACATGATGTTGACGACCAGAATGTCATCCGTGCGGCAGAAATATCCGGTGTGGGTGATTTCGTAAAAAAACATCCCTCCGGATTCGACATGAAAGTTGAGGAATTCGGCCGTGGACTTTCCGGCGGTCAGCGACAGAGCGTGGCCATTTCTCGCGCCCTTTTGCTCGATCCGCCCGTATTGGTGCTTGATGAGCCAACAAGTAATATGGATAACCGGTCGGAAATCAGGCTAAAAGGCTACCTTGCGAAGACCGTGAAAGAAAAAACAGTCGTATTGATTACGCATCGGGCATCGCTTCTGGATATGGTAAATCGCCTGATAGTTATAGATAATGGATCTATTATTGCTGACGGCCCGAAAGAATTCGTCCTGGAGGCAATGAGAAAAGGACAGCTCAATTTTTAGACGGGAGAGCCTAGTTTGAAGAAATTTATAAAGGATTTCAGAAATAACCAATTCTTTCAGCTATTACGGAATAATCTACCCGAAAAGGAAGAGCCTGGTTTGACTAATGGTTCCAAATTCAACCGATTATTCCGGAGGCTACCTGAAGAGGATGTTGATTTCGCCACCGACATCCGTGCGACCATCCTTTCCCAGACACCCCAGGGCGGCAGACTAATCATTTGGGCAGCTTTTTTCCTGTTGGTTATTTTTTTAATTTGGGCATCCTTCTCGGAGTTGGAAGAGGTCACCCGGGGAGAAGGTAAAGTTGTCCCGTCGAGCCATGTGCAGGTCATACAGAACCTTGAAGGGGGAATCATTTCGGAAATTCTCGTGAATGTTGGAGATGCCGTCAAAAAGGATCAATTACTCCTGCGGATGGATGAAACACGATTTTCTTCATCTTTTGAAGAGAACCGGGCCAAGTATCTTTCCAACAAGGCAAAATCGGCCCGTCTGAAAGCAGAGGCAAGCGGAACAGCCCTTGTCATTCCCGCTGATGTCGAGAAAGAAAGACCGGATATTGCAGCCCGGGAGCGCCAATTGTATAATTCCCGGAGGATGGAGCTAAGTTCGAGTTCTGAAATTAAGCGCCAGCAGGTTAATCAGCGCAGTCAGGAATTAAAAGAATTAGAGTCAAAGCTTGTTGAACTAAACAGGACTTACACGCTCCTGCAGAAAGAAATCAGTATGATTAAGCCACTGGTAGGAAAGGGAGCCGCTTCCGATGTGGAAGTTCTCCAACTCGAGCGTCAGGCAAGCCAAATGCAAGGGGAGATTGATCGTATCCGTCATGCAATTCCCGCGGCCCAGGCAAAACTCAGAGAAAGCCAGGTTGCCGTAAATGAACTGAACCTGAATTATCGGAACAAAGCAAACGCGGAATCCAATGAAGTTCTTCGGGAGGTTGATGAAAGCGCCAGTTCTTCTCTTGCCTTGAAGGACAGACTGGATAGAACGTCTGTACGCTCTCCCGTCGACGGCATAGTGAACCGTGTAATGGTCAAGACCGTGGGAGGTGTCGTCCAACCAGGAATGGATCTTGTCGAAATCGTACCTATGCATGGTAATCTGGTAGTCGAAGCGAAAATAAAGCCGGCCGACATTGCCTTTCTCCGACCTGGTCAGAAAGCCACGATAAAATTCACTGCTTACGATTACACAATTTATGGCTCTCTTAAAGCGGAACTGGAACATGTCAGTGCTGACAGTGTTACTGATGAAAAGGGAAATAGTTTTTTTCTTGTCAGATTAAAGACTGATAAAAGTTATTTGGGTACGATGAAGCATCCTCTGCCCATAATGCCGGGCATGGTTACAACAGTGGACATTCTCACCGGCAAGAAAACAGTACTCTCTTACATACTGAAACCTGTACTGAAAGCGCGATCAATGGCTTTGAGAGAACGTTAAAAGAATAAACGTTATTTTATTTTTATTGTCTTGTGTTCATGCTTGTAAGGATTCAATAGTATGGCTATTCTGTTAAGCAGTTCTAATAGCACGGTTGTCAGTAGGTGGGCTGACCTTTTGAAAGGACATTTCGAAACCGAAAAGACCTATTCCTTAGGTGAATTGAAAAAACTGTGCGCCTCAAAAAAATTCGATGCAATTCTCCTGCACAGGATGCTCATCGACATGCCTTCTTTTTCTGCGTTACTCAGCACGTCGCCCACAACCAGATTTTTTCTTCTCTCGGATCGCCCTGATGAAGAGGAAGCCCTGACATTTCTAAAAATGGGAATTGTGGGATACGGGAATACTTATATATCATCGCCACGACTGATTGAAGCCTTACGGGTTGTTACTACCGGAGGGGTGTGGCTGGGTCAAAAAATCATTCAGCGACTGATCATGGACACATCGGGGAATACGAAAGATGATGGCAATCAAGGCAATGCCGCTTCTGAGATGGCAAAATTAACCAAAGCAGAACGTCATATTGCCGAACTTGTCGCCCGCGGAGAGTCAAACCTGGAAATCGCGGCTGATCTGAAGATAACGGAAAGGACTGTCAAGGCCCATCTTACGTCCATCTATGAAAAAACAAAAACCGGTAACAGGCTTAACCTTGCTCTTTTGATTAACCTGGGGAAAAGCCCACAGGGCTGAGCGTTCCACATCTCGTTTTGCTCCGAAATTTTTCATACCACTTTTCCAACAAGAAACTAAGACAGCTTTTGTTAGAAAACTTTTTTATTTTGTTTAAACAGATAGAAAAAAGCCGCAAAAGGATGGTTTCTCTTTCACGGCATTTTAAATTGAGGTTTATTTACCAGTTACAAACTATACTTATTATAGTTACATAATTTCTCTATATATTTTCCATTCGTTGTTTATTTTCTTTAGTTCCAATGTTTTCTTCCCCGAATCTTTAGTTATAGAAGAACTGTAATGTTGAGTAAATACGGCCGAGGCATTATTTTCATCCGCTGATATTTGCAAGTTATCAATGATAATATTTATATTTTTACTTTTTTTGTACACATTTGTTTTATGAGAGATCCAGGCATCCAAGTTCTTTCCTTTTGATTGGAAATCTGATGCATAAAAGCTGCGGTAAGTTTTCAAGTCCCCTGATTTCCAACTGGTTAACCATTTAGTGACCAAATCCCGGACTGCTTCTTTTGGAATGCTAACTTGAACTAAATTATTATCGGTGACAACGGGTACGGCAACAACAGTCTCATTGGAAGCAACATATTCCGCGGTATTATCAGACTTTTGCGTCTGATAATACCAATAGCCTGCCAGAGTGCATAACAAGACTACTCCCGCAATCACAGCCCTGACAAACATCTTGTTATTACTTCCCGTCACCGATATGGGTTGACCCACATTATGATTTGGCACTGGGCTGTCAGAAGGAGGAGTTACGATTACTGGCGGCTCAGGTATAGGAGCGCCTACAGTGAATTGTTCGATCTCTTTCATATTATGATTAGGCACTGAGGCGGCAGAAGGAGGAGTTACGATTACCGGCGGCTCAGGTACAGGAGTACTTACAATTACAGGTGTGCCCCCTTTAGGATCAAATTTTTTGCTGGAATCTTTGGTAGGAGCACCTACAAATACCGGTTTACCCCATTTAGGGTTAAACTTTTTGTTGGAATGAATAGACACGGAGGCATCGGAAGGAGAAGTTGCAGGTTCAGACGTCTCAGGGTTTTCTTCAATTACTTTTTTGTATTTAATTTTAATATTTTTTTTCTTCATGTTTGGATTATAGGTAGAATGATTTCATATGTCAATGAAATATTGGTCGTAAAATGTGTTGCGTTAATTGTATTTATTACGAATTGACCTGCTCAAACAAATCGAAAAAAACGCCGCGAAAGAGAATACCTCTCGCGGCGTTTTGCCATGAAGCGATTTATGTATGGTGAATGAGATCGCCGAGTAGCGCATTCATGTCGACGCTACTGTCGAACGTTACGCTACCCACCAAATGATCAGTGGTGTGCTCTAGGGGGTTACTGCTATCGTAAATATTCAATACCTTGGCCGTGTTATCTACTTCCAAATGAGCAAGAGCCTCTGTGTGGTCAGTGATATTGAGGACTGCGGAGATATCGACCTTGTCACCATCGGTAGTTTTGTAGTCCGTAATAAGGTCATTGCCTTGGCCGGTCTTGAAGGTGTCTGCACCGGCGCTACCGGTCAGGGTATCGTCACCGAGACCGCCGATCAGGATATCGTTACCTGCCCCGCCTTCCAAACTGTCGTTTCCTGTCCCACCTACAAGTAGGTCATTTCCTTCATTTCCGATGAGATGATCATCCCCCGCTCCACCGTAAAGAATATTGTCATGCGAATCACCTGTAAGCGTATCGTTATGATCAGAGCCGATGATATTGGGCTGTGCAAGAGTGGACTCAGCAGTCACGCCATCAGGACTGCTTGAATAGTCTTGTGGTGTGAGCGAATTTTCAGGCGCCAGCAGAACATCAATAGTACCAGGAGCCGTGTCTCCGTCTGCATCCACGATTTCAACCGGCACCGAAATATCAACCGGTTTACCGGGATCTATGGAACTTGTGCCGAAATCACCTACCTGGAACGTTCCTCCGCTCTCCCAATGATACTCCAGGCTGTTGTAACCGTCCGCCGTAAAGGTCGCAATCTGGGTACCATTGACTATATCCACCAGTACCTCGTATTGCGTCCCAGCTGCCGCGCCATCAACAAACTGATAGTTAAATGTATGTCCTCCCACTTCCACAGTGTGCGAAGAAGTATCTGCAAAATTGATCAGTTCGGTCATGCCTCCATAAGTTATGGCAAATGCAGTGACTGAATCCTGGACCCCATCGCCTACTTTATATTTATTTGTGCCGCTATCGTCATCGTCAAAGGCCTTGATGCGAATGGTCGTTGATGACTTGGTGAGGAACGTTGCAGCTGCTCCATCTGCCAGATAATGACTGTCGAAGGTATGATTTTGATAGGTCGGGTCACTATAACTCTTGCCACTGGCAATAGGTCCGACATTCATCAGATCCTGGACAAAATCTAACCGCAGAGCTTCATGTTCACCGACGGAAGCACCACCGCTGACTCCCATTGAATGAGCAGTTTCATTTATCGTACCCGAACTTACACCGTATTCCATGGGTGTAAGAAGCAGGTCTTGGCTATCATCTGCAGCCGGGGTCAT
The DNA here is from genome assembly GCA_002840505.1 of Deltaproteobacteria bacterium HGW-Deltaproteobacteria-2. NCBI lineage: Bacteria > Deltaproteobacteria > Deltaproteobacteria bacterium HGW-Deltaproteobacteria-2. The sequence continues at coordinate 127,778 of PHBC01000007.1, forward strand.
ATAACCGGCCCATGCGCCATTGCCTCCGACAAAAGTGAATCCGCTTGCTCCATTGAAAATGATTTGCTCGGCTCCACCGTCGACAGTGCCAATCATATGCACAGTGTATTGATCTGTGCCAGCCACGTTTACGTTCTGATTCAGAGTTATGGTGAAAACACCAGCAGGCTGAGCAGTCGTAACTCCTGTTAATATCTGCCCCCCGCCCGAAATGACGTAGGTAATCGGAAGTGTGCCTGATGTTAGGCCGCTGTCCGCACCGTTAAGTGATGGCAGGAACTGCACCGTACCTGTCTGATCTGCTCCGATATTGTTATCGATATTGTTATCCAGATCCAGATTTCCAGTAAATGTTGTACCATCCTGATTATTCAGCATAGCTCCATCGGGAGTGAATGCCAGAGGACTATCATCCAGTACGTTGATGGTCAGCGTCTGAGACGCAGAGTAATCTTGTCCATCATAAATCTGGACTTGGAAGCTGTCCGGACCCTGTAAACCAGTCGTTCCAAGAGGTGCACTAGGGCTATTATTATCAATAGGTGCCGTCAAAGTATATTCCCACGATCCATCTCCATGGAAAACTATTGTTCCATAGTGGCTTGCATCTGTATAAGTTCCAATAACGTCGGTGGCGATTCCAGTTAAATTTCCCGTCGTGAAGGCGTGGCCTGTACCACCATCCACAACAATACTAAGGCTAGTAGCTGATGTATCGATGTCACCGTAGGTTAACGTACCATTTGCCAAGATTGTAGTAGCTGATGGAGCTGTCCCTGATGGACTCAAGCCAGCCTCATATACCTGACCACCAGTGATCGCTTGAAGTGTCGGAGCATCGTTCGTCCCTGTAATTGTGATCGTAACATCCTGAGTGTCCGTAGCTCCCTTGTCATCGGTCACCGTAACC